>DASPOW010000295.1:0-11576 GCA_035625855.1 Candidatus Methylomirabilota bacterium
CTCGAGGACACCATCGTCAAGACCAACCTGGAAGCGGTGAAGGAGATTGTGCGCCAGATTCGACTGCGCGACCTTGGCGGAATCATCGTTGTGGACTTCATCGACATGGAGGAGCGCCGCAACCGCGAAAGAGTCATGATCGCTCTGCAGAATGCGCTCGACCAGGACAAGGCTCCATCAAAGGCCCTCGGCTTCAACGAGTTCGGCCTGGTGGCCATCACGCGCAAGCGCACCAAGCAGGCTCTCGAACGCGTGCTGTGCCAGCCGTGCCCGTCTTGTTCAGGCTCGGGCATGGTTAAGTCCATCCCCACGCTGTGCTACGAGATTCAGGCCGAGGCGTGGAAGATGGCTCAGGATCACGACGCGCCAAACCTGACCGTGCGCGTTCATCCGGAAATCGCCAAGGCGCTCAAGACGCGCGAGTCCATGCTCGTGGACGAGCTGGAGCAGACGGCACACAAACACATCATCATTCAGTCCGACGCCACCCTGCACTGGGAGCAGTACGACATCTACTGAACGTTTCGGCCTCTTCTCGAAAAGCCCGGGCAGGACCCTCTGCCCGGGCTTTTTGTTTTCCATCAGACGCCCTGCCGACCCCGCGGCAAGGGCGCGACAATGCAAGCGAAGCGGAGTATTCTCTTGTGCCAAGCATCAAGCCCTGGGCAACCGCTGCACATTGGAGCCTTCCCATGAACGCAGGGCCCGTCGCTGCCTCCGCGCGCAGAGATTTCAGCGACACAGTCCGAGACGTGAGCGAGACCTCCTGCTGCATAGTGGGCGGCGGGCCGGCGGGGGTAATGCTGTCGCTGTTTCTCGTGCGGCGCGGCGTTCCGGTGACGTTGCTGGAGATGCACCAGGACTTCGACCGGGAGTTTCGCGGCGACACGATTCATCCTTCGACGCTGGAGATCCTCGACCAAATCGGACTGGCACAGCCGCTGCACGAGCTGCGCCATTCGAAAGTTTCCGGGCCCACGCTGCAACTCCCCAGCGGGCCGTTCCAGCCGTTCGATCTCGCGCGGCTGAAGATCAAGTTTCCCTACATCATGCTGGTGCCGCAGGCGCAATTCTTGGAATTCATCGCCGGGCAGGCGGCCAAGTATCCGCAATTCCGCCTCGTGATGCGCGCACAAGTGCAAAAGCTGGTGGAGGAAGGCGGCGCCGTGCGCGGGGTGCGCTACGTGAGTCCCGACGGAACGCACGAGGTGCGCGCGCCGCTGACGATAGGGGCGGACGGAAGATTCTCGCAGGTGCGGCAGCTCGCGGGAATCGTGCCAGTCAAAACTTCGCCGCCGATGGACGTGCTGTGGTTCCGTCTGCCGCATCTGGAAGGTGAGCCGAGCGCCGAAAGCGGAGCGCTGGGCGGAATCGGACGCGGGCGCGCTCTTGCTCTACTCGACCGCAAGGACTACTGGCAGGCCGGTCTGGTTTTTCCGAAGGGGAAGTATCAGGAAATTCGCGCGGCTGGGGTGGAGGCTCTGCGCAAAACGATTGTCGAAATTGATCCGCGCTTTGCCAGGCACACGGAATCCATAACCGATTGGCAGCAATTCTCTTTGCTCTCGGTGGAATCGAGCCGCTGCTCGGTCTGGCACAAGCCGGGGCTGCTGCTCATCGGCGACGCAGCGCACGTGATGTCGCCGGTCGGCGGCGTGGGAATCAATTACGCCATTCAGGATGCGGTGGTGGCGGCGAACGTCCTGGCCGGACCGCTGAAGGCAGGCCGCGTGACGGAAGCGGACCTTGCAAAGGTGCAGCGGCAGCGCATGTGGCCGACGGAAGTGATCCAAAGGATGCAATCGCTCATGCAGGAGAGGCTCATTGCTCCTGCGCTCAGCTCCGAGAAAGCCCTGGACGTCCCCTGGGTCGTACGGGCGCTTCTGAGAATCCCCATGCTGAAGAATCTGCCGTCGCGGATGATTGCTTACGGACCCCGGCGCGTGCATCTGCAAGAGGGCTGACGCGCAAACTCCGTCACGCTCACGGCGCTTGCTGCGTGGCTTTCTTGCGGCGCCCGTCCACAAGAAATGTAACCTCGGAATCGCCAGAAGAGTAAGTAACGGTAGAGGCGCGCATGGAGCTGCTGGAACGTTTTTCAGCGGGAGACCTCGACGCGTTCGAAGTACTTTTCCGGCAGCATCAGGCCGAGGTCTATCGATGGGTGCTGCGAATCGTGCGTAGTCCAGCCGCCGCGGAGGATTTGACCGTGGAGGCCTTTTGGCGGGCGTACCGCGCACATGCGCACTTTGAAGCCAAAGGGAATTGGGGCGCCTGGCTGCGGCGCATCGCCACCAACGCCGCGCTCGATCACCTGCGGCGCGAGCGGCCCGAATCGGAGTTGCCCGCGAATCTCGCAGCGGCTCCTCTTCCCGATGGAGCCGTCCAGAACGAGACGCGAAGCCAAATCCGGAAAGCGCTCGCGGAACTCCCGGCGCGGCTGCGCATCGTGGCCGTTCTCGCCCTCATCGAGGAGGAGCCGCACGCGCGTATCGCGGCGGCGCTGGGAATTTCCGAAGGGGCCGTGAAGCTGCGGCTGTTCCGCGGCGTGCGGCTGCTGCGAAAGAAACTCGAACGGATGGGTGTCCGGCCATGAACGATAACGGTGTAAACGAAATGAGCAAGCGGCTCCGTGCGGTCCTGGAGCCGATGAAGGATGCCGGGCTCAAGAGGGACCTCTGGCCCGACGTGCTCAGGAAGATGGACCAGCGCGGCGCGCGCGTGCCCTGGTTTGACTGGGTTCTGATGGCCGGACTCGGAGCTGCAGTGTTGTTGTTTCCGCGGCTGCTGCCGGCGCTGCTTTATCACCTGTGAGGAGACGAGGAGGAAATCATGGGCAAACACACATTGTTGCGCGCGTATCTCGCGGGAATCTGCGTGCCGACGATTTTTCTGCTGGTTGTGGTGATGCCGGGCTACGTGCTGTTGCGTGAGGTCTACCACTTCTCCATTCCCGTGGAGCGAGTCATTGTCTTCCCCATGGCCATCGTCCCGAATCTTTGGGGTTTTTGGAACGTCCTCTACGTTGCCTTTCTGGCGAAGCGACGATTCCCCATAGGCCTCTACGGCGATGCGCTGATTTTCATTCTCGCCCCGCTGGGATTCCTCTTTGCACGTATCCTGGACCTCGCTACGGCGCAGCATTTCGTCTTCTCCGTCGGTCCGGTGGTTCTGCCTGTTGGACTCACCTTGTACTACCTTGCGTGGAAGTATCTGGTGGGTTTCCTCAATGCGGAGCTGGGCCTCGCGAACGTCTGAGCGGCACTGCCGCGTGAATCTAAAGGTCGGCCAGGGCGCGATGCACAAGATGGACGGCGATGGCGCCTTCACCGACGGCGGAGGCCACCCGCTTCACGTTTCCTGCCCGTACATCGCCGACCGCAAATACGCCGGGAAGGTTCGTTTCCAGCATTTGCGGAGGACGCGAAAGCGTCCAGCGGGAATCCAATAACGCAGC
This sequence comes from Candidatus Methylomirabilota bacterium, assembly GCA_035625855.1. GTDB lineage: Bacteria > Acidobacteriota > Terriglobia > Acidiferrales > UBA7541 > Acidiferrum. The sequence continues at coordinate 3,458 of DASPOW010000295.1, forward strand.
ATCGAGGTCCCGACCCGTGAGGATAAAGCCTTTGTTGTCCAGTGCGACGCAGCCTTGCAGCCATTCTGTTCGAGGAGACGCTCCGGCCATGACAAAAATGTGGCGGAGATCGTGCGTCGAGGTCTGACCGGTCGATTTGTCCTGCCAGACAACGCTTTCGAGGTGCGCATCGCCCTCGAGAGCGACGATCTCGGTGTTGTAGTGCACCTCTATCGCCGGATTCTCTTCGATGCGCTGGATCAGGTAGCGGGACATCGTGTCCGAAAGACGGCTGGAACGCACCAGCATGTGCGTACGGCGGTCTGAGCTGGAAAGGTAGACAGCGGCCTGCCCGGCGGAATTGCCGCCGCCGATCACGGCGACGGCGTCCTGGCCGCAGAGCTGCGCTTCGATGTGCGTAGCTCCGTAATAGACGCCCTGTCCCCTGAACTTGTCGAGATTCGAAAGCCGGGGCTTGTTGTACTGTGCGCCCGTGGCAATGATCACGGCGCGCGTCGGGAGTGTCTCGCCGTTCTCGAGCACCACGTGGTAAGGCCGGGCGGCGCAATCGAGGCGTACCACGCGGCGGGCAACCAGCAGCTTGGCGCCGAATTTCTCAGCTTGGGTGAAGGCGCGTGCAGCCAGTTCCTGGCCGGAGACCCCCATGGGGAAGCCCAGGTAGTTCTCGATCTTGGAGCTTGCGGCCGCCTGCCCGCCGGGAGAATCCCTTTCGATAACGAGAACATCGAGGCCCTCGGAAGCCGCGTATACCGCTGCGGCCAAACCCGACGGCCCCGCGCCCACGACGATCAGGTCGCGGCGATGCGAACCGTCAACGGCGGCGTTGAGTCCTATGCAGTCAGCCAGTTCCCGAATCGAAGGGTTGCGAAGGACGGTGTGCCGAAAGTTGCAGATGACCACGGGAATCTCGCTGAGTTTGACGGCAAATCGATCGAGAAGCTCCTGCACGTCCCGGTCGGTGTCCAAATCCAAGTAAACGAAAGGGTGGCCGTTGCGGGTGAGGAACTCGCGCAAGCGCAGCGTGTGCGCGGAATGCTGCGAGCCAAGCAGGATGATGCTGCCATACCCCTGGTTGATGAGCGCGAGGCGCCGCAGGATAAAGGCGCGCATCAGGATGTCGCTGAGCTCGGCGTCCCTGGCTATGAGAGAGCGAAGCGCGTCCGGAGGCAACTCCAAGAACTCGCCCGGCTCGGTGACGCGGCCGAGCACGAGACAGCGCTGGCCGGAAATCATGGTCAGCTCGCCGGTAAAGTGTGCCGGACCGTGGGTGGTAATCCGGCGCTCGTCGGAGAGCCTGGGCTGAACAATCTCCATCCCGCCGGAGAGAACGACAAAGAAGGAAACGCCGGTGTCTCCCGGCTGGAACAGGATTTCGCCCTGCTTCACCGCGCGAAGCTTGCCGAAGGGGCGAATGCGGCCAATCTGCACGTCGGTGAGGACTGGAAACGTTTGTGTGGCGGCGTCTAGCGCGCTGGGCAAAAGAGGAGGGGCCATAGGACGCTCCTGAACGGAAGAGCTCATTCTACACGAGCCCGGAAGTACCAGCGGTGTGGGACGGCCCCCGTCAAGCCGTGGTGTAGAATCCGCGGTGGCTCGGAATGACCATCATGCCAGCACCCCGCCCGAGTGCGCGGTCCGGCTGCCTGTCGGGCTGCTTGATGCGGGCGATCTTGTTCCTGGTGCTCGGCGTCGTCTTTGTCGCCCTCGTTCAAGCGGTTTTCGCGCCATGGGGATATTACCTGGGCGGACACTTTCACCTCGTTCCCACGTGGCAGGGCTGGGGAAGGATGCACACGCCGACCGGAAGAGACTATGTTGTGTTCGTGCGGGTGTTCCCGAGTCCGCGCGGGAGCCGCACGGGCTTCGCGAACCTCTCTGGTATCGGCTATCTATGCACTCCGCGCCACGAAGAAATCCGGATGAATCTGGGCGGCACAATGGACAAACATCTGGGCAGGGACACGCAGGGACAGTGGGTCCACCTGTACATGTACCATCGGCCTTTCTTCTCGCTTAGCGCGGAGCGTCGACCGGGGCTGGAGATTTACGGTACCTGGGGTGACGAGCAAGTCTCCGGGGACGATCACGGTTCGCTGGGGCGCGCGTTCAATCCCGACGACACCGTGTACCTGGGTCGCGCACCTGATCGCCGCCCGTCGTTCGGGCCGGTCCAAGTGACGTTGCATGCAGGCGCGAAGAGAGATTTCGACGCGGCCTGTTCGGCGCGCTGACCGCGGGCGGCCGGGCGATTTCGCGTGTGCTATGATTTTTGGGTGGAATCGGCTGCGCTTGTAAGCAGGCACGGACTATGACGGCGCATATTCTGGACGGGAACAAGATCCGCGAGGCCATCTTCGCCGAACTGACTCAGGAAATTCAGTCGCTTGCGGCGCAGAGAGTGCGGCCGGGCCTGGCTGCCGTTCTAGTCGGCGACAATCCTGCCTCCCAGCTTTACGTCAAGAGCAAAATCGCGGCATGCGAGCAGCTGGGGCTGGCGAGCGGTCTGATGACGCCGCCGGCCACGGTCACCACGCTTGACCTGCTCAATCTCGTAGATGACTTGAACCGCGACGCAAGCGTGGACGGCATCTTGGTGCAGTTGCCCTTGCCGCCGCAGGTGGATGCAAAGCGCGTTTTGGAGGCCGTGGATCCCTCGAAAGACGTGGACGGGTTTCACCCGGTGAATCTGGGGCGGCTCGTGACGGGCCGGCCCGGACTGGTGGCGTGCACGCCGGCAGGGTGCATAGAGATCCTGCGCCGCAATGAGGTGCCGATTGAAGGTGCCAACGCCGTCGTATTGGGACGCAGCGACATCGTCGGCAAGCCGATGGCGCTCCTGTTGATGCACGCAAACGCGACCGTCAGCATTTGCCATTCCAAGACGCGCGACCTGGCGGGGATGGTCCGCCGGGCGGACATCGTCGTCGCGGCCATGGGCAAGGCGGGTTACGTCGAAGCGGACTGGATTCGTCCCGGTGCGACCGTGCTTGACGTAGGCACCAACCGCGTGACGGATGCGCCGACGGTCGAACGGCTTTTCCGCAATTTCCCGGAGCGGCTCGAAAAGTTCCGCGCGAAAGGGTTTGCGCTGGTGGGAGACGTTCATCCGGACGCCGTGAATGTGGCCGGCGCGCTGACTCCGGTGCCCGGAGGCGTGGGCCCGCTGACGATTGCGATGCTGATGAGCAACACGGTGAAAGCGGCGCGCCTGCGGCGGGGATTTCGCGCGGTGCAGGCGGCCTATCCGGCGCGCGCACACTGAAGCGCAAAACAAAAGGGCACGCGCATGTTGAGACTCGGCCTCACCGGAGGAATTGCCAGCGGGAAGAGCGCGGTGGCGGCGATGCTTCGCGAGCTGGGCTTTCCGGTGCTGGATGCCGATTCGCTTGCTCACCGCCTCATCGAACCCGGAAAGCCGGCGCATGACGCTGTCGTGCGTGAGTTCGGCCACGATATCCAGGACCCGACGGGAAAGATCGATCGCGCAAAGCTGGGCGCTGCGGTCTTTGGCAATCGCGAAAAGCTCGAGCGGCTGAACAGCATCGTGCATCCGCTCGTCAAGCAAGAAATCCAGCGACAATTCGCCGAGTGGGATACAGCCGGGCGCGACGCAGCTGCGTTCGCAGAAGCAGCACTGATCCTGGAGGCGGGATACCAGGACCAGCTTGATGGCGTCGTCGTGGCGTGGTGCCGGCCGGAGCAACAGCTCGAGCGGCTGCGCGCACGCGGAATGAGCGCGGAAGAGGCAAGTAAACGCATCGCCGCGCAGATGCCGGTCGAGGAAAAACTGCGTCGCGCCACCGAGCGAATCGATTGCTCGGGGACGCTCGAACAGACGCGAGCGCAGGTGCAGGCACTGGCGGAGCGCTTGCGGCGGACCAAGCCGCAAGCGGCGAACTTGCGAGTGGAGAGAGAAGGGCGATCAAGATGAATCTGAACAAGGCCGCGAATCGAGTTCGCTGGGCGGCGCTCGTGCTGGGTTTGCTCCTGGGCGTCTTTTACGCAGGAGCGCGCTGGGGGCCCAAGTTCGCCGAGCATGTGGATGCGATTCCGCTGGAAAGCAGGGGTGGCACCGGCCCGGCAGCGGCACAACGCGGCGGCCTGACCGACGAAGAGGCCATCAACGTGAGGGTTTACCGCCAGGCCTCGCCGGCCGTCGCGAACATTCTGACGAAGGCGACAGAATACGATTTCTTCATGGACCCGGTGGCGGTGGAAGGAGCCGGCTCGGGATTCGTGATCGACCCGAAGGGTTATATTCTGACGAACTATCACGTGGTGGCTGGCGCGCAAACGGTGGAGGTTGTTCTCGGCGACCAAACACGCTATCCGGCAAAACTCGTGGGCGCGGATCAACGCAACGACGTGGCGCTGGTTAAAGTAGAGCCCAAGGGAAAGCCGCTCGTGGCGCTGCCTCTAGGGGACTCCGCGTCGCTGCAGGTCGGGCAGAAGGTTCTAGCCATCGGCAACCCGTTCGGCTTCCAGAGCACGCTGACCACGGGCGTAGTCAGTGCCTTGGGCCGGACGGTGCAGACCAGCCAGACGACCATCATTGACGCGGCGATTCAAACCGATGCTGCCATCAACCAGGGGAACTCCGGCGGGCCACTGCTGAATACCCAGGGCGAGGTGATCGGCATCAACTCGGCGATTTATACGCCCAGCGGGACCACCGCCGGAATCGGCTTTGCCATTCCCATCAACACCGCAAAGCTCATCGCGCATGACTTGATGACCGAGGGCCGCGTGCATCGCGCCAGCCTCGGCGTGCAGACACTCCAGCTGACCGACTGGCTGGCGGAAGCGCTGGACCTGCCCGTGCGCGAAGGGCTGCTGGTCGAAAGCGTCACCCGGGGAGGCCCGGCGGAGTCAGCCGGAATTCACGGCGGCGACCGGACGGCCATCGCCGGGATGAGGCGAATCAGCATTGGCGGAGACGTCATCGTGGCCATCGACAACGCCAAAATCGGAAGCCAGTTGGACCTGAACGTCTTCTTGAACCGCAAGCGCCCAGGCGAGCGCGTGACGGTGACAGTCTACCGCGGCGGAAAGAAGCTCGAACTTCCTGCGACGCTCGGCGAAGCGACGCAGCGCTAGCCGCCCGGAGGACCTCAGCGGTCAAATTCGGCCGCGTGGCGCGCGCGTTCCTCCGCAGGCAGGGAATACCAGCTTTCGGCGAGCTCCCGGGTCCGGTCAAGCTCCTTCTGCACCTCCGCCAGCTTTGCGGTAATCATTTCCGGGCTAGCGTCTTCCGGAACGAAGATCGGTGGAGCGAAAAGCATCACCGTGCGCGCGAAGGGCTTCGGCAGCAGGAAGTGATCCCAGGAACGCTCGAAGGTCCTGCCTCGATCCACGGCAACGTGAAAAGGCATGACCGGCTGACTCGTGCGCCGCGCAAGAAGGACGGCTCCGGGCTTGGCAATAAAGCGGGGGCCGCGCGGACCATCAATGGCGAAGCCTGCGTCGCGCCCTTCCTTGATCTTCTGCGCGAGCTCGGCGAGGCCCCGCGCTCCGCCCCGCGTGGAACTCGCGGCAACCGTGCCGAATCCCAGCCATTCAATGACCTTGGCGCCCCAACGCCCGTCGAAGTTCGCCGTGGCCATCACCACGACTCCCCGGTGACGGCCCCAATAGGCCGTCGCCAGCATCGAACGGTGCCAGAAGGTCCAGATGCAGCGCTTCCCTTGGGCGTAAAGACGCTCCGCGTGCTGCCAGCCGTGTACTTCGAAACGCAGCGTCGGCCCCAGGAGGCGGATGACGCTCCAGACTGCGGCGGCAATAATCGGAATCTGGATGCGGCGCGAAAGGGACAGCTTGGGCCAGTGCGCGTTCGGAACCGAAGCGGTGTCGGCAGACAGGGGTTCCTGTGAAGCGCCGTGCGCTGTGGGAGCCGTTGTCATCGAGGTATAGTATATGCGAGCCGACGGAAACGTCAGGCTGAACCAAGGTGAGCATGGACTGGGGTTGGTCACTGCACTCGAGAAAGCTGCACATTGCCGCGATCTTCGCCGCTGGGGTTTTTGGCGCGGCGTGGATCGCCGGGCCCGCCGCGTTGCGTTCCGACGAACCGTCTACCGAACTCGTCGGCGTGATCGACGGCGAGTCGATCGCGGTGGAAGGCCCCATGAAAGTCGAGGTGGTGCGCAACGAAGTTCGCACCACGCTCCGCAGCGGCAGCGATGTCCGGGTAAAAGCCGGCGGGGCCCGCGTGGACCTGGTCGAAGGCGGAAGCCTCGCCATCTGCGGTCCCGCGCATTTCTCTGTGCTGAAATCCCACGGCTCGCTCACCGTCGCCCTGGACTCCGGAGTCATTCGCCTGCGCCTGGGAAAGGAACCGACCGTAACGGTATACACCCCACAGATTCAAGCCAAGCCCATCGCCATCGGGGACGGTCCGCAGGATCTGGCCGTTGGACTGGACCCTGGAGGAACGATGTGCCTGCGCGCGAACCTGGGCGCGATCCGCCTGGAACAGCAACTTACGGGGCAGACGCTCATCGTGCCGCAGTCCGCCAATGTGGCGTTGAACGACGGCCAGATCGACTCCTTGCGTCCGGGCGGCGCCCATTGCATTTGTGAGCCGCCGGCACACAAGGTGCCACCGCCCGAGCTCAGCACAGTTGCCTCCACCGAGGAAGTTCGCGCGAGGAAGACGGCTGCCCCAAAATCCGAGCCGCCGGCGCCGAAGGAAGAACCCATCTACAAAGTCTATATGCCGCCGCTGGCGTACGACGCCGCGGCGAAGGTTCAGCCGGAGCCCGATCCACGGTTGATCGTGCTGGCTCGCCGGGTGCGCGTGCGGCCGACGCTGATTTACCAGGGGCGCGTTGAGGGCGAAGCCGTCGCCGCAGCTGTACCGGCGCCCGTACCCGCGCCCGCTCCAAGAGCGGCGCAGCCGCAAAATACGGCTCCGCCAGAAGGCGTGATGGGGCGGCTGAAGAGTTTCATTCGCCGCTTGTGGAACGGGAGCTAGCCGGCTTCCTCGAGCCTACATTCCTTCGTAGTTGGGACCGCCGCCGCCTTCGGGCACAACCCAATTGATAATCTGGTACGGATCGGCAATATCGCACGTCTTGCAGTGAACGCAGTTCGACGCGTTGATCTTCAAACGTGTCTCGCCTTTTTCCTGGGCCATCTCGTAAACCGCAGCGGGGCAGAAATACTGGCACGGGTTGCCGTACTCGGTTACGCACCTTGTTGCGCACACATTGGTGTCGGCGACGACCAGGTGACAGGGCTGATCTTCTTCGTGGCGCGTGCCGGAGTGATAGACGTCGGTGAGGCGGTCAAACGTCAGCTTGCCATCGCCCTTGAAGCGCTCCGGCACCGGCCGGCTGTCGATTTTGCGATAGGCCTCGTAACCAGCGTGGGCGCGCATGGGATCGATGAGGCCGCGGCCGCGGGTCATGAATTGCAGTCCGGCGTGGAAGAATCCCGCGAGCTGGCCATGCGCGAACGCCTGGTGGAAGTTACGCACCGCCCAAAGCTCCCTCTTGATGTAGCTCGCTTCGACCTTTTGCTGAAAAGCCGAGAGCTTTGCGGCGGACGTATCGCCGGCGACGAGGGCGTCGAAAACCGTTTCGGCGGCGAGCATCCCGCTCTTCATCGCAAGATGGATGCCTTTGAGCCGCTGCGAATCCAGGAAGCTGCCGGCGTCGCCTGCGATGAGTGCGCCATCCACGTAGTTGCGCGGCATGGCGTACCAGCCGCCGTACGGCAGCGATTTCGCGCCATAGCGTAAGAGCTTGCCGCCTTCGAGAAGGCGCTCCACGAAGGGATGTGTCTTCCAGCGCTGGAACGCTTCATGCGGATCGAACCGCGGGTCGGCGTATTCGAGCGCCACTACGAGCCCGGCGGAAAGCCGGTTGCTCGAAAGACCGTAAATCCACCCGCCGCCGTACATGCTGCTCGGCACGGGCCAGCCCGCCGTGTGAGCGACGTAGCCCGTTTCGATTCGGCCGGGCTGGATTTCCCACAGCTCCTTGATGCCGATGCCATAGCTCTGCGGGTTGAGGTTGCCGAGGTTTTTCTTTGCGACCAGGTCTTTGGTGAGCGACCCGCGGGTTCCTTCGGCGAGCACGGTGACCTTGGCGCGCAACTCGTACCCCGGCGTGTAGTT
>DASPOW010000296.1:0-3481 GCA_035625855.1 Candidatus Methylomirabilota bacterium
ACGCAAAACGGCAGCTTATGACCCGCATCAAGAGCGCTCGCGGCCTTTCCCATACAGCGGCCCTGCTCCGAGCTTCCGCGGAACACCGGCCGCTCCCCGGTCTGCGCGAGCGCAAGAAAGTGCGTCTGCGGCAGCAGATTATCGATACCTCCATCCGCCTGTTCCGCAAACGGGGTTACGAGAACACGCGTGTGGACGACATCGTCCAGGCTCTTGAGATCAGCCAGCCGACCTTCTTTCGGTATTTTCCGAGCAAGGACGCGGTGTTGCGCGAAGTTGGCCAGCGCGGCTTCGCGTGTATCCGCGTGCACCTGCAGAGCGAACTCTCGAGCAAGGCTTCCACGGCCGAACGCCTTCGCGAGATGTACCAAGCCATGGCGCGAGCTGTGGAGTCCGACCGGTCGCTTTGGAAGGCCGTCGTGCTCTCGGGCGCCATGGACCCGGTGCGCTCCCCGGAAATGCGCCGCCCGGAAGAAATGGCTGTCAGCCTGCTGGGCGAGATCCTGGCCGAGGGACAGAAGCATAGGGAAATCACTCGCGCCTTTCCGGCCGCTCACCTCGCCGAGTTCATGGACGGCCTGTACACGACAGTCGTTCGCCGTTGGGTTGTGGATCTTACAGGGCCCCACAACCTCACTGAACGCGTGCGCAGCGCGGTTGACTTCTTCCTGCGCGCCGTCAAACCCTAGCGGCCTGCTCCTCAAAAGACGAAACGGGCGCCGAGCTGCAACTGGCGCTTCGGATAAGCTGCAGTAAAGCCCAGCGGAGCGCCGGGAGAAACCGCGTTCGTGCCATTCACATTGAACGGTGGCGCAAAGTTCGGTCCCACCACGTTATTCACGCCTGCATAGTTCGTGTGATTGAACAAGTTAAAAGCCTCCACCGTAAACTGCAGGCTGTTCTTTTCGGCGATCTTACCCCGCCAACTGAGGCGCCCATCGAAGTCGACATAGTTGGGGCCGATACCGGTGTCGCGGCCGGCTCCCGGCGGGCGGTCCGTGAGTGAATTGTTGTCGCCGTTCACGTCGGAACCCGCGAGAAGATTGAACGGGTGGCCGCTGTTGTAGCGAACGATGGGCGAGAACTCGAAACCCGAAAGGACGTACTGCTTCCACGGGCTCCCGATGACCCCTGCCAGCGTGAACTTGTGCCGCTGATCGAAAGTGGAGAGACCGCGGTCGGCAGCCAGGCTGGTCTCGTTCTGCGCCGCATAGGAAATGTTGAAATCGGTTACGTTGTCGATGGCCTTGCTCCAGGTGTAGTTGGCAAGCATTGTGAAGTGCTGGCTGAAGCGTTTCTTGAATTCCAGGATGCCGCCCGCATACACCGCGGAGCCGTTGGACTGGTAGGTGTTGTTCCCGACGATCAGCGGATTCATGACACATGGGTTGTTGACAATCAACGCGCACTGCGGAGAAAACTGCGAGTTCCAGTTCTGGAAGGGCAATCCGTTTGTCCCGGGAATGCCGGAGACAGTGGGCGCCGTCGGCAACAGGTTGACGTTCACCGTCACCGGCAGGCGAAGAGTGTGCACATAGATGCCGCTCGCGGAGATGGACATGTCGTGGCCGAGTTGGTGCTCGATTCCGAGAGAAGCTTGTTCGGAATAGGCGTTGTGGAAGTTCTGCGGGATGCTGAAGAAATCAGGGAATCCGGACAGTGAAGAGAAACCATGCGCTGCCAGGGCTGCTTGAGTGATGCAAGCCCCCGAACCTGCGCCGGCGGGACCGCCGCTCAGATTGCAGGGATTGTTGGGAAAACCTCCTGCGCCGAGCAATCCGGCAGCGAACAGCGTCTGGAAAATGGCCGCCGAGGTCACCGCCGGATTCCCGATTTCGCCGGTCAGGGGAATCAGAAAGTTGGGGATTTGTGGGCCCACGCCGTTGACCACGCTAAGTTCTTTCGTTGAGAAATCGATCTGAATATAGTCTGGCGCGTAGTAGAGCCCCGCGCCGCCGCGAATCACCGTCTTGTGGTCCTTGAAGGGGTCCCATGCGAATGACACTCGGGGAGCAAAGTTCAGCGTGTCGGTCTGGAGAACGTAGCGGCTGTCGAGTTCGTAGCGCAGCCCGTAGTTTAACGTGAAGTTCGAGGCGATCGCCCACGAGTCCTGCCAGTAGAACGCAGTCAAGGGCAGGTTCGTCACTGTTGTTGGACCGCCCAGGGCCGGGTTGGCGAACCCCTGCTGATAAAACGTCGGCAAGCCCAGGCTGAAGGACTGCAATGCATTCAGGGTCGCTGGAGTGACTCCGGCAAGCCCGCACGCCGCAGGAACCTGCAGGCAGGGGCTCAGGATGCCGCCGGGCAGTGGCCCGAAGTTGAAGTCTCCGGACAGAAAGGTAGCCGAAGAAGTCCGGTCACCCCGGATCTCCTCGTAGAAGCCCATCTTCATCGAGTGACGCCCGCGAATGAGGGTCAGGTTATCGGTGAACTCATATTGGCGAAGCGTCGTGAAGTCCGGCAACGTGCGGTCGCGGCCCAACTGGAACGCCCCTATGTCCAGCTCCGGGCCTCCCGGATCGTTAGTGTAGACGTTGAAATCGATAAGGCTCCACTGCGCTCGGAACTCATTCTGCGTCTTCGGGCTGAACTGGTGAAACCACGCGGCCTGCAGGGCGCTATTCCACTGCTTAATGGAGCTGCCGCGTGAGATACCCTGCAAAGCGCCGACATTCGGGTTGGCTGTGTCATTCAGACCATAGAGATAGCGCAAGTACGCCTGATTATTGTCGTTGAAAGCGTGATCCAAACGCCCAGAGAAGTAGTTCGCGATGGTGGAAAAGGGGAACAGCCCGCCGTTGCTCTCGAATTCGTTCACCAGGTACCGGCTCAGGGGAGAGCTCGCCGGATTGATGGTCAGGACGTTTTGGAGAATGGCGGCGCATGTGGCCGCGGGAAGCGCCGGCTGCCCGGTGAGGCAAGGGACCGGTGTCCCACCCAGCGCGGCCAGGCCATTGAGAATTTGCTGTTGATCGTTGGCCGAGCTGCTGTCGGGAGCAAAGATGTTGCTGTTTGTGAGCAGCGGAACGGCCGTCTGCTCATGGTCACGCAACCCCTCATAGGAAAAGAACAAGAACGTCTTGTCCTTCTTAACCGGAAAACCGAGCGTAGCTCCGTATTGCTGCCGGCTCAGAGTGTCCTTGGTGGGCTGGCTCACGGCATTGAGCGTGAACCCGGTCGCCGCAGAAAGCGCGCCCACGGGAAGGGCGTTGGTAAACGCAAACGGGTTACGCGCGTCCATCGCATCGTTGCGGAAGAATCCGTAGACCGTGCCGTGCAGCTCGTTCGTCCCCGACTTGCTGACGATATTGACCGACGCGCCCCGCGCCGACCCCAAGTCCGCGCCGTAGTTGGTCATGTTGATCTGAAATTCCTGCACAGCATCCTGGCTGAGGTTCACGTTGACTCCCCCGGAGTCACCGTTGAATTCCCCGCCATCCACGGTCACGTTCACGCCCCGGCCGTCGCCGCCATAAAATGA
>DASPOW010000297.1:0-5585 GCA_035625855.1 Candidatus Methylomirabilota bacterium
CCGTGGCGCCCTGCGCGAGGTCCTCCAAACGGACGCGATCGAACGTATCCGCTTGCGAATGGTGCGTGCGGTCGTAATCCACGCTGTCCTGGATGCACCAGAACGCCGGGACGCCCGCCTCGTCGAAAGGCACGTGGTCGCTCCCTCCTTCGGTGCGAAGGCTGGGCTCGGCCAGGTTGTTGGCGCGCGACAACGGGAAGAGAATGCGGTCCATCGTTTCGCGCGCGGCGTAATTGTGCATCAGGCCGATGGTCAGAACGCGGCCGGTGCCCGTGTCGTGCACCAGGACGCCGGAGATTTTCGCAAGCTCGTCTTTGTGGGCAGCGACGTAGGCGCGCGAGCCGTTGAGGCCCTGCTCTTCGCCGGGAAATAATACGAAACGGATTGTGCGCCTAGGCTTCACGCCGAGCCGCGACAACGCTCGCGCCGCCTCCAACACCGCCATCGAACCCGTGCCGTTGTCGGTTGCTCCCGTGCCGAGGTCCCAGGAATCAATATGCGCGCCGAGAATCACGACCTCATCCGATTTTTCCGTCCCACGGATCTCCGCCACGGTGTTGTTCACGGTTACGGGATGCTCGGTCAGCGTGTTGTGGATGTTGAGCTCCACGGTGACCGGCCCATCGGCCAACAACCTCCATAGGAGATGATGGTTTTCGAGCGTCAGATAGGCCGTGGGAAACGCACTCGGCTTGTACTCGCGGCCTGACGAGCCCATGTTGAGCAGCCCGTACGTTTTGTCCGTCGGCAGCAGCAGGCCGGCGATGCCCTCTTCCTGCAGGAAGCGCAGTTCATCGCGCAGCAAGCGGTAGATGGCGCCGCGGTCCACGCGCTTGCCGTCGATGAGGTAGGCAGCGACGGGCAGCGAAGTCTGATCATAGGGCGTAAACAGGGGGTTGCCGGGCGGCTCGATTTCAAACGGCGGCCAGAGCATGGCGATTTTGCCCTTGAGCTTGCCCTTGTACTTTTCGAGCTCTTCGACCTTCGCGACCGGCAGGCCGACGAGCTCGCCCTGCCGCGGTCCGTTGGTCCCCGGCGCCCAACCCGCCGAGGCAATCGTCAGGGTCTGCTCGACCGGAGAAACCACCCGGGCGGTTGCCGTTCCGCGGGTCCAGCCCGACGCGATCGTCCAGGGTTCGAGATGCACGTTTTCAAGGCCGAGCTTCTTGAATTGCTCAGCGGCCCATGCCGTGGCCTCCTGCTGGCGAGGGGAGCCAGTCAGCCGCGGGCCGAGGCGGTCCGAGAAATACTGCATCGCGGCTTTGAGTTCGGGCATGTCTGTCTTTACTTGCGCCTGGATCTTGCCGTCCATCTCCGCGAGCGGGTCGGGCTTTGGAGGAGGCGGACCCGGCGCTCCTTCCGGGAGCCGCACGGGCGCAGGGCGCCGAGGGAGCATTTGCGGCAACTGTGCGGTGTTGTACGCCCAGGCGGCAAGGACCTGGGCCCCTTCGACGAGATCGTCTTTCCAGACTTTGTCGAACGTGTCGGACTGGCTATGGTGCGTCTTGGAGTACTCGGCGGGTTCCTGGATGCCCCAGAATCCCGGCACACCGAGGTCGTCGAACGACGCGTGGTCCGTTCCGAATGTCTCGGCCATGGTGGGTTCGAGCAGATTCAAGCCGCCGAGCGGCGCGAGCACCTGGTCCACAATTTCGCGGGCCTGGTAATTGTGGTGCAGGCCGAGCGTCAGCACGCGTCCTGTGCCGGTATCGTGCACGAGAATGGCGGAAATCTTGTCCAAATCAGCCTTGTGCATCTCGACGTATTTCGCCGAGCCGACCAAACCCTCTTCTTCGCCTGTGAACAGCACGAAGCGAATTGTTCGCTTGGGCTTCAAATCCAGCCTGGCCAGGGCGCGCGCGGCTTCGAGCACTGCCATGGATCCCGTGCCGTTGTCCGTCGAGCCCGTGCCCAGGTCCCACGAATCCAGATGTGCACCAAGCATTACGACTTCGTCGGGCTTCTCTGTCCCGCGGATTTCCGCGACCGTGTTGTACACGTCGATGGGGCCCTGCCCGAATGAGTTGGTCATTTCCACTTCAACTTCCACCGGCCCGTGTTTCTGCATGCGATACAGCAAGCGGTAACCCTCTCCGGTGATGAACGCAGTGGGAATCGGGCCGATGTCGAACTTTTCCCCGCCGATGCCGGTCATGTTCAGCAGCGCGTGGGGCTTCGCGGAATCGCGCAGCAGCACGGCCACGCCTTCCTTTTTGAAAAAGTCGTTGCGCTCCTGCGCCAGTTGCACGAATGCCGCAAAAGGCGAGGGAACCGGTGGCTCTCCGGGCCGCGGCGGCGGCGCCTGCATCGGCCGGACCCGCTGTCGCTCTTCCGGAGGAGGCGGCGACAGGCTTTGAGGCTCCTGAGCAATCACGATGGCGCCCTTGAGCTTGCCTTCGTATTTCGCAAAGTCGGCCTTGGACCTTGCGTCGAAGTAGACGAGCGGGCCGCGGACCACGCCCGGAGTCGAGGGCGACCAGCCCGCCGCGGCGATGGTCAGCGGATGCTCCGTGGGGCTCACGATGCGTGCGTGCGCCGTGCCTCGCGTCCACGCGTGCGCGATCTGCCACGCCTCCAGATGCACGTTGACAAGCCCATACTTGCGGAACATCTCGGCGGTCCATTCATTGGCGCGCTTGAGTTGCGGCGAGCCCGTCAGCCGCGGCCCGATGGCGTCCGACAGATACTCGAGGTTCGCCATCACCTCGCTGTGATCGTGGATTTCCGCCAGGATTCTTGCGTCCGCCGCAGCGACGGCGTTTGTCTCATCCGCGGCGAGACCCGTGGCGGCAACAACAGCCGCGAGCACGGCGACGCACGTCGCGCACAGAAAGGTCACGTTCCTGATTGATTTCATTCTTCCCCCGTCAATTCCAGGATTAAGTCGTTTGCTCGACCCGCATGGCGCGGGCCCGGCCTGCTTTAGCCTTAGACGCGGCGCTCGCGGCGCCGCGTTTCGCTCCGCCCCCGGGGCGCGCGCTGGCAACGCGGGCAGAAAAAGCTGCTTCGTCCAGCGACAATGGCGCGCCGGATCTTCGCGCCGCATCGCACGCACGGCTTGCCTTCTCTTCCATACGCGCGGTGGCGGCGCTGATACTCTCCCGGCCGGCCATCGCCGTCAAGAAAGTCCGAAATCGACGAGCCGCGTGCGGCGATGGCCTGCCGAAGAACTTCCTGGAGAGCCCGGTGGAGCGAGGCGCCTTCCTTTGGGTTCAGCGTCGCTCCGAGGCGCGTGGGATGGATTTTCGCGCGCCACAGGCTCTCGTCCGCGTAGATGTTCCCGACGCCGCGCAGAAAGCCTTGGTTGAGAAGAAGGGCCTTGACTCGCGCACGGCGGTCCCGCAGGCGGCGGCAGAAATCGTCCCGGCTGACTTCGAGGGGTTCACTGCCCAGAGGAGCAAACACGTTTTCCAGCTCCGCCCGTTCAAGAAAAGCCATCCGGCCGAACCGGCGGGCGTCGGTATAACGCAGCTCGCGTCCGTCATCGAGACAAAACCTTGCGTGAGTGTGCTTTTCGGGCACGCAGTCAACTTCCGCCGGGGCCAGCCTCCCGGTCATCCCGAGATGCACCAGCAGACCTGCTCCGTCGTGCTCGGCGCCCGGTGCGCGCGAAAGCCGCAGCAGAAGGAACTTCCCGTACCGGTCCACGCCTTCGATACGGCAGCCCGGCAGGTTCAATTCAATGGCCGCCGGGTCGTCCATAAAATCCGTCTTGCCCAGCGCCACTGTCAGAATCGTCCGGCCCACGACGGACTTTCGCAACCCGCGTGCAACCGTTTCGACTTCGGGCAATTCCGGCATGGAAGGAAATGTTAGCAAAGCGTACGAGTGAAAACGAAAGACAGGAAGCAGGTCGAAGGGCCTCCCTCGTCCTTCCTCCAGGAACCGGCTATTTCGCCGGGGGCCAGAAGCCCGGCTCGGAGATTTCCCGAGTGTCGGTCTGCGAAGCGTATTTCTGCACGACAGCCTTGATATCCGCTGCCTTCCCGATGAGCACGAACACGAGATTGTCGAGGGGGAAATGCTTCTCAATCACCTGGCGCGCAACGGCAGGCGTCACAGCGTCGATGCGGGCTTCAAGCTGGTTGATCTCGCTGTCGTCGAGGCCGTAGAACTCGTTGCGCGCGATGACCGCCGCAAGCTGGGCCGAGGTCTCAACGCGCGGCGGAAACTGGCCTTTGATGTAACTCTTCGCCGACTTAAGCTGGTCCTCGGTCAGGCCGTCTTTGTGCAGTTTCTGCAGGACCTGCAGAGCCAAGTCTATTGCCTGGACCGTTGTTTCGTTTTTCGTGAAGCTTCCGATTGCGAAGGGTCCGGGGACCTTCCGCGAATCGAAACCGGATGAAGCACCGTAGGTCAATCCCGATTCCACGCGCAGGGCCTCGTTCAGGAGGGAAGTAAAGCGTCCGCCGAAAACCGTGTTGACCACGCGAATCGCCACGCGGTCAGGCTCGTTCGCTGCCGTGCCGACATTGCCGATGGAGAAGTATGTCTGCGTCGCGTCCGGCTTGTTCACCAACAGCAGCCGTTTTCCCCTCACGGGTGACAAGGCAGGAATAGCCGCTGCCGGAACGCTCTTTGCCGGCCACGCGCCGAAGGTCTCCTCGATCTTCTTGCGCATCTCTGCGGCGCTGAAATCCCCGGCAACCGCGAGAATGGTGTTCCCCGGCGCGTAATAGGTCTCGTAAAACTTCGCGATCCCGGCCCGCTGGATCTTCTTCAGGGAGTTCTCGTCGCCGTCCGCGGAGCGTCCATACGGGTGCGCCCCGAAGAGATAGCCGCGGTAGTAGATGGGCAGGACCGATCCCGGATCGTCCTTCGCGCCCTTGATGCCGTCAATCGACTGCGCCAGAAGCTTGTCCACCTCTTCCTGCGGAAACGTGGGATGAAACAGTGCGTCCGAAAAGAGATCCAGCCCGCGCGCCAGGTCCTTCAGCAGGAATTCGCCAGATACGGTCGTGAAGTCGGCCCCGGCTTCCGCGCCGAATGATCCGCCAATGAAGTCCAGGTCCGCTGCGAACTGCTGCGCATTTCGTTTTTGCGTTCCCTTGCGCAACAGGCCGGCCGTCGTTGACGCCAGGCCTTCCTGTCCCGCCGGGTCGGCTGCCGCTCCGGTTTTCACAATCGCCGACAGGCTGACGATGGGCACACCATGCTTTTCCATCAGGAGGACGGTGAGGCCGTTTTTCAGCACGACCTTTTCGTGCGGCGGAAGATGGATGGATTGGCTAAACGATGCCGAAGCGCCGAGCAAACTCACCGACGCCGCGGCGGCCAGCAGCAAAACCATGCGCGCTTTCTTCATTGTTTTGTCCCTCCCTCGGCTTCCGGAATCAGCGTCGCCACAGTGCGGTTGTTGGCGCCGAAGTATGCCCTGGCCACGCGCTGCACGTCGTCTTTGGACACGGCCGCATAGTCCTTGGCGGCCTCAAAGAGCTTGTGGTAGTCGCCAAAGAACACCTCGTACCACCCAATCGTGTTGGCGCGCCCGTTGATCGTACGCACCTGGTGGTAAAACTCGACGAGGCGGATGTTCTTGGCTTTTTCCAGTTCCTGGTCAGTGATGCCTTCCTTCTTCACGCGCT
>DASPOW010000298.1:0-4887 GCA_035625855.1 Candidatus Methylomirabilota bacterium
CAGCAGGCTAACCTGCGGCGTTCCAAGTTCCATGCAACTTCAGACGGGTCGCATGCGTAGTAGTATGGGAACTTCATGCCTTCAACCAATCACAGAGTAGCCATCCGCGCAGACCACATCGCTCGCCACTACATGATGGGAACGACCGTCGTACACGCCGTGGACGACGTTTCTTTCGAGATTCCCACGGGAGAGTTCGCTGCCCTGCTGGGGAGTTCCGGCTCCGGAAAGTCCACTCTATTGAACCTGATCGCCGGCCTTGACCGCCCGACATCGGGCGCAGTGTACGCGATGGGGGAGAATTTGGCGGAGATGAACTCACGGCAACTGGCGCAGCATCGGAGCAAGACGGTAGGGATGGTCTTTCAAGCATTCAACCTGTTGCCACGGATGACGCTCGAGGAAAATGTCGAATTGCCGCTGCGTCTGGCTGAGGTCGACCGGCAGGAGCGGGCGGCGCGAGTGCGGGAAGCACTGGCTCACGTCCGCCTCGAGGCGCGTCTGGCCCACCGGCCGAGCGAGCTTTCGGGCGGCGAGCAGCAGCGGGCGGCCGTTGCCCGCGCTCTCGTGAACCGGCCCGCCATTCTGCTGGCCGATGAGCCCACGGGGAACCTCGACACGGCGACTGGCGAAACGATCCTGCAACTGCTGCGCGAAATCAACCAAGCACTGAACACCACGGTCCTGATGGTCACGCACGACCGCAATCTGGCTTCGCGTTACGCGCGACGCACTCTGCAGATGGGCGACGGAAAACTTCTAAGTGGCGGAGAACGAGCATGAAGTTTCGCGACCTGACCGAGCTTGCGGGACGCAACCTGCGTGAAGCGGTGCTGCGCAACTCCCTCACCACGCTGGGTATCGGGGTCGGCGTGGCCTCGCTCGTCGCCATGCTTTCGCTTGGAGTCGGGCTGCAGGAACTGGCCAGCAAGCGGCTGTCCCGGTCCGGGCTCTTCAATGCCGTGTTTGTCGCGTCACGCGCCAACTTCCGCGGGGGGCAAGGACCCGGACGCAAGCAGCCGCCGGCGCCACAGCAACCGGCACGCCCGCTCGATGAAGATGCCCGGCGGGAACTCGCTGCTCTGCCGAACGTGGTGGAAGCCTACCCCGAGATTCGCTTCCCTGTGGAAGCGCGTGTCGGGGAAATCTCCGTTCCCACCATTGTCGCCAGCATCCCTCCCTCGGCACGATCCAGCGGCGCCTATGACGGAATGAAAGGCTCCTTCTTTTCGGCCCCGGACGCGGCGGAGACCATTCTCCAGGTTGAAGCGGCCAAAGAGTTCTCGGAGAAACCGGAAGAACTGCTTGGCAAAGACCTGATCATCCGTTACCTGGAGAGGCAGCAGTCGCAGAGCCCCCCTCCGGAAGGCAAGCCCACGGACGCGCCCGCGAAGCGGGAGGGACCTTCGGGCTCGCCCGGTGGACCGCCGCAGGTCCCACCGGGGATGGCCATGCTTCCACGCGAAGTACATCTGCGCGTCGTCGGCCTCGTGGAAACGGAGCCGGCCGTAGGGTTCGGCGGTGTGGGAGGCGGACGGGTTCTGGTGCCCCTCGATTTGGCGTTGTCACTGCACGTGGCGCAGGGCAGTGACCTGCGCGAGATCTTGCGCAACGGATTTGTGAAACCCAGCTATCCCGCGGTGACGGTGCGGGTCAAGAACCCGGCGGATGTCGGCGGAGTAGAGGCCAAGATTCGCGAGATGGGCTTTGCTGCTTTTTCGCTGCTGGACATCACCAAAGGGCTGAAGGTCGTTTTCGCGGTGTTCGACCTGCTCCTCGGGCTTTTTGGAAGCCTGGCTCTCGCGGTGGCTTCGCTGGGAATTGTAAATACCCTGGTGATGGCGATTCTGGAGCGCCGGCGCGAGATCGGCGTGCTGAAGGCCCTGGGCGCTGCGGACGGCGACGTGCGACGGCTCTTTTTTGCGGAAGCAGGCGCGATGGGCCTTCTTGGCGGCGCGCTGGGAGTTGCCCTGGGCTGGCTCATCGGCCGAGGATTGACCTTCGGTGCGAACGTCTACCTGCACCGGCAGGACTTGCCCTCGGTGCAACTGTCTTCCGTTCCGTGGTGGATGGTTGGAGGGGCGATTCTCTTCTCGCTCCTCGTCAGCCTGGTCGCAGGGATTTTTCCGGCTTCGCGTGCCGCGCGCCTAAATCCCGTCGAGGCGCTGCGCTACGAGTAAGGCGCCGCGATTTCTCCCCACCTGAGCTAGTCCAAGAAAGAGATGCCGCGCTCATGGCACGGGCGTCCGAGAAGCGAGCAGCCTGGATCCTAGAACGCGACCCGGAAGCCAAACTGCAACTGGCGCCGCGGAAACGCCGAGGTAAAGGCCAGCGGCGCCCCGCCCGGATTCACAGCAAGCGGGTTGACAAAGAGCCCGCTGGCATTGTTGGTCACACGGCTGAAGCCGCCGAGAGTAGGCACTTCGTTGTTCACGCTGGCGTAGTTCGTGTGATTCGCAAGGTTGAAGGCCTCGGCGCTGAACTGCAGCCGGGCTCTTTCGCCCATCCTGATTTCATAAGTCAGGCGCGCGTCCACATCGATGTAGTCCGGCCCTTCACCGGTGTTGCGGCCGACTCCCAGAGGGCGATCGTTCGTAGAATGACGGTCGCCGTTGATGTCCGTTCCGCCAGCCAGAATGTCGAAGGGATGCCCGCTGTTGTAGCGGAAGATCGGGGAGAACTGGAAGCCGCGCCAGAATGGGCTCTGCTGCCAGGGGCTGTCTACGACAGCCGCGACGACGACTTTGTGGCGCTGGTCGAAATCAGACAGACCTCGCTCCGCTGCGAGATTCGTTTCGTTGAACGGGGCGAAGTCGCTGTTGAAATCAGTAACCGTGTCGAGTGCTTTGCTGAAGGTGTAGTTCCCAAACAGCGTGAAGTGGTTGCTAAAGCGCTTCTTGAACTCGATGATCCCGCCCTCATATATCGCCGAACCCTGCGAGGAGTACTGGTTACCCTGCAGCAGCAACAGGTTGGCAAAGCACGGGTTGTTCACGAGCACCGCGCATTGCGGCGCGGCCCAATTCTGGAACGTGACCTGTTGCCCGGTAAAAGGCGAGGTCGCGGTCGTGGAGGGAGCCGTCGGCAGCAGGTTCGTGTCCAGCGCCACCGGCAAACGCATCGTATGGACGTAAATCCCGCTGAGAGAGACGGAGAAGCCCGGGGTGATCTCCCTCTCGATTCCCACGGAAGCCTGCTCGGAGTACGGATTCTGATAGCCCGGCTGGCCGCTGAAGAGCACGGTCAAAGGCGGCACGGGGCCGGTATTCGTGACGTTGATGCCGAACTGTGTCAGGTTCGCGGGTGTGATACAAGCCGCATTGCCCGGCAGCGCCGTTGTGCATTGAATCAGGCCCTGCGCGAACAGGGTCTGAAAGATGGCAGCGGAGGTCAGGGCCGGATTCCCCGGCGCGCCCGTTAGCGGCACAAAAACCTGGGCGATGGGGCGCACGCCGTTCACGAGACCCAGCGTTTGCACGACGTCGGCAATCTGCCCATAGATGGGGGAGTAGAAGATTCCGAAGCCGCCGCGAATGACCGTCTTGTGGTCCTTGAAGGGATCCCATGCGAACGAGGCCCGCGGAGCGACATTGTCTTTGTCGGTACTGAGCTGGCCGTATTGCGCATCAAGCTCGTAACGAACTCCGAAGGTTAAAGTGAAGTTCGGCGTAATCGCCCACTGATCCTGCCAGTAGAGAGCGGTCCACGGCCGCGGATAGTTGTAGATCGGGTTGCCGAATCCCTGCTGATAGAACTGCGGCAAACCCAGAGCAGCGGACTGCAGCCCGTTGATCGCGGCGGGGAAAGTTCCGACCGGCAGGCCGCAGGCGGCCGGCACCTGCAGACAGGGACTCAGGATTCCTCCCGGCAGATTGCCGAAAACGAAGCGGCCTGGGAAGAACGTATGCGACTCCGTGTGATTGCCGCGGTAGAGGAACTCGCCGCCGAACTTCATGGCGTGGCGTCCGCGAGTGATGGCCACGTTGTCCGCAATACTCGGTCTGCGCATGATGGTGAGACTGGGCAAGAAAATGTTGCTGCCAAGGTTGGCAAAACCCGGGATGGCCAGACCTACTTCCGCCGGAGCGTTTGAGAGTACATTGAACTCCGAATAGTTGTATTGGATGCGGAGTTCATTGCTCGTTCTCGGGCTGAACTGATGGAACCATGCTCCCTGCAGAGTATTGTCGTACGCCAGAATCGAGCTGCCCGCGGAGAAACCGATGAGCGACTGCACGTCGGGACTCTGCTCGTTGTCGTGAGCGAAGCTGTAGCGGAGATAGACTTGATTGGTGTCGTTGAAGATGTGGTCCAAACGCCCGGAAGCGAAATACTCGCGCGTATTGTAGTTGAAAAGTCCGCCGTTGCGTTCCAGTTGATTTACAAGAAAAGCGCTCAGGGGGCTGGCGGCCGAGTTGAGGGTCAAAATGTTCGTCAGAATCCCAGCGCAAGTCGCTGCCGGGAGGGCCGGTTGACCCGTAAGGCAAGGAACCGGTGTGCCTCCAAGGCCGGCCAATCCGGTGATGATGGCCTGTTGATTGTTGCCGCTAAACTGCCCATTGTCGGGCCGGAGAACGCTGGTGTTGGTCAATAGCGGAACCGCGTTCTGGGCATTCTGAACGAGCGCTTCAAAGGCGACAAAACCGAAGGTCTTGTCCTTCCGAATGGCAAACCCCGTGCTCCCACCGACCTGCTCGCGGTTCAGTGTATCTTTCGTGTTAAGACCGGTCACATCCGGCTGGGCGGGATTGAACGGCGTGCCCGGCGCAAGAGCCTGCGTGACCGCAAAGGGATTGCGCGCGTCGAAGACATCATTGCGAATGTACCCGTACAAGCTGCCGTGCGGCTGATTACTTCCGCTCCGTGAAACGATGTTGATGGAAGCGC
>DASPOW010000299.1:0-3259 GCA_035625855.1 Candidatus Methylomirabilota bacterium
GCCCTTGTGCCGGCCCAGTCCGTATTGCGGATAGACCGCGTCCCATTCCGCCATTCGGGCATCGCGATAGGTCTTTGCCAGGATGGAGGCCGCCGCGATGGAGATCGACCGCATATCTCCCTTGATGAGGGACTTCTGCTCGATGAGTACGTCGAGCTGCACCGCGTCCAGTAGAAGATAGTCCGGCACCACGTTCAGTTGCTGGAGCGCGGCGGTCATCGCCTGGCGGCTGGCCTGGTAGATGTTCCACGCGTCGATGCGCTCCGCATCCACTTCCGCAACGCCCCAGGCAATCGCGTGCGCGCGAATCCGCTCGGCCAGGATGCCGCGCCTCTCCGCCGCGAGAGCTTTCGAGTCGTCCAGGCCGACAATGCGCCGTTTGGGATTGAGAATGACCGCGGCGGCGACAACCGGTCCAAAGAGCGAGCCGCGTCCGGCCTCATCGAGCCCGGCGATGCGCGTCCAGCCGAGCTTCCTGGCTGCCCGCTCGAAACGGGAAGAGCAAAGCCGCGACATGGTTGTGATTGACCGCAGCGCGGTCAAGCCGGCGCGATTCTAGCACATGGTTTTGTGAGCGGAAGCGGGCGTTACGGCTGCTGCCACGGAAAAAAACGTTGCCGTGCAGAGCTTATTCGTTGGTCTCGCCGGCTGTGGCCGCGACGGCCGTGGATTCTTCGCGTACGGCGCGCTTGATGCGCGCGGCCTTGCCCTTCAGATTGCGCAGGTAGTAGAGCCGCGCGCGGCGCACGCTGCCCTTGCCGATCACTTCGATGGAGCTGATGCTCGGAGAGTGCAGAGGAAAGATTCGCTCGATGCCCACACCGAAGCTCACGCGGCGCACCGTGAACGTCGCGCCCGAGGAGCGTCCCTTCTTGGATATCACCACGCCTTCGAAGGCCTGCAGACGTTCTTTTTCCTTTTCCCCCTCGCCTTCTTTCAAGCGAACGTTCACGCGGACCGTGTCGCCGGGGCGAAAGGCCGGGAGACCTTTGCGCAGTTGCGTTTCGTGAAATTTGCGAATGACCGGATTCATGGCGTTTGTCCCTGCAGACCCGCTCGGCGGGGCTGGCGACCGAGAAGCAATCCGCTATTATAACGAACTTGCCCGCGAACCGCCACGCCCTCCCGCGGAGACGACGTCCTGAAACCGCCTTTCGCGCCCGCACGTCCGAAACACCAGTTGCCCCGGTGGTCGCCGGCGCGAGACTTGTCCAGCGCAGGTCGGTCCGGGTCGTCTCGCAAATCGAGGATGAACGTGTCGAGGAGGTTCTCGTGAAATCCCTTCGTCTGCTCGTGTGCTTGTGCCTTGCCGCCGGTGCCGCACCCTCGGTCGCAAAGCAAATCCGCATCCCCCGGCAACCCGACTACCACAACGGAAGGATCGCGTTTAGCTATCTCGGCGACATCTGGGTGGCGAACGAGGACGGCTCGAACCCGAGGCGCCTGACCGTTCATCCGGCGCGCGACATCTTTCCTCGGTTCTCGCCGGACGGGAAGTGGATCGCTTTTTCCTCGAACCGTTACGGCAACTACGACGTTTTCGTGATTCCCGCCGAGGGCGGGGAAGCCAAGCAGCTCACTTTCAACACCGCCTCGGATCTCGTCGTGGGCTGGTCGCGCGATTCCCGCCGGATCATCTTTGTTTCCGCGCGCGGGCTGCTGTATCCCGGCTCGCCGAATCTCTATGAGGTTTCCGTCGAAGGAGGCCTCGAGCAGTCGCTGCCGACGGACTGGGGGTCCTGGGGCAGCTATTCTCCGGACGGCAGGAAACTGGCTTTCAACCGCCATCCTGCGGTTTGGTGGCGCAAGCACTACCGCGGAAGCTATTCGGCGGATTTGTGGGTGTACGACACGCAAACAAAGGCCTACCGCAAGCTGCTCGACGAACAGACTCCCGACAATCAGAAACCCAACAACTTCTGGCCCATGTACGGAAACGGCGAAATCTTCTTCGTCTCCGACCGCGACAACACCGCCGCCGCCGGCGCCCCCGGCGTGATGAGCTCCGCCAACAACCTGTGGAAGATTCCCGAAGGCGGCGGGAAGCCTGTCCAGCTTACGCATTTCAAGGACGGCTCGCTTTTCTTCCCCTCCCTCTCCTCCGACGGCAGGACCATCGTGTTTGAGGAGAATTTCGGCCTCTGGAAACTCGACACCGCTACCGGCAAAGCGAGCGAAGTGAAGATCGACATCGCTTCCGACGACAAGGAAAACAACTTCGAAGTGCTCGCCATTCACGGCGATCTCGATGAGTACGATCTCTCGCCGTCCTCGCATCGCGCGGTGATTTCAACGCACGGCGAAATTTTCACCATCGCCACCGACCGCGGCGATGTAACCCGCGTGACTCATAGTTTCTGGCGCGACGTCCGCCCGGTTTGGTCTCCCGACGGAAAGCGCATCGCGTTTGTCAGCGACCAGTCCGGGCGCGAAGAGGTCTGGGTCTGCGACGTCGACGGCTCCGGCATGAAGCAGCTCTCCGACGCCGACACGGAGAAACTTTCCGTTACGTGGTTGCCGGACTCCAAGTCCGTGCTCTACACCGCCGCGGATCATAAACTGTACGTCGTTCCCGCCGACGGCGGCGGCTCGCGCGTGCTCGCCTCCAGTGAAGCGGGAAACATCTCCCAGCCCGGCGTCGCTCCCGATGGGAAATGGGTGGCGTACGCCAAAGCGGATCGTGACTTCCGCCAGCACGTTTACCTCGTGCAGGTCGCAGGCGGCGAGGAGCGCCGCTTGAGCGACGACGTTCTGTTCAGCTCGTACGATCCGCGATTTACGCCCGACGGCAAAAAGCTCATTTTCCTTGGCGGCTACGTGCAGGGCGGCTCGGCGACGCTGCGCGACAACAGCGCTGCGCTTTACAGCGCGTCTCTGACCAGGGAAGAAAAAGATCCCATGAGCCGCGACATCGACGACGAGGAAGCCGGACGGGCCGCCGACCGCGAGCAGCGCGAGCGTGCGATCCCGCAGCGCCCGGGACAGGAGCCCCGCCAAGTCGAGGTGAAGATCGACTTCGACGGACTCGAGCGCCGCATCCGTGCCGTGACCCGGCTTTCCGAAAACATTCTCTCCGCTGTGCCCGCTCCGGACAGCCGCAGCTATGCGTTTGTCGCGCAAACTCAGAACGAGGGCCGCGCCGGCACCGCGCTGTACATCGTGCAGGAAAACGGCGAACAGCTCCGCCGCATCACGCAATCCCAGCCCGCAGCCGAGGAGGAAGGCGGCGGAGGCGGCTTCTTCGGCGGCGCTATTAGTT
>DASPOW010000300.1:0-3794 GCA_035625855.1 Candidatus Methylomirabilota bacterium
CGGCTTTAGGACCAGCGATTCGCGGTTCCTGCGCGCGAAGTCGAGCAGTTCGATGGGGTCGCCATAGTGCGTCGTGCGAACGTCGGCCATCACCCGCGTCCAGGGAATGTGATTTCGAATCGTCGCCTGCTCGTCCGCGGAAAACAGCGCGGCGTTGCATTCGTCCGTCAGCACCGCGAAGAACGCCTTCACGTGCGGAATCTTGCAGCGGAAGGTATTGGCCACGCAGACGGCATTCGCCTCGTAGGCCCGCAGCAGCGCCGCGCATTCCGCGGGCCGAGCTACAATGTCGTTGATCAAGACCCTCCGGTAAACCAGGTCGATCTTCTTTCCGTTCGCCGTCAGTGTCTTTCCATCGAACACTAGGTCGCGCGGATCGGCCACTTCCGTCGGAACACCCATCTTCTCGAAGCGCCCCTTCAGAATGTGGAACTCGCTCCACGTGGGCACCTCGCGCCAGTCCACGATGACAACCTGGGGCCGGTGCGACTTCCCGCCCCAATCCGTGTAACTCGCCACCAGCGCGTCGAGCAGCTTCGCGCTCAGCGCGTAGGCATGCACGGCGTAACGCTGCTCGAAGCCCGCCATCATGGGCAGCTCGCGGAAAACCTCCGCGAGCGTCTCCGCGTAACCCGCGCCCGCGGGCGATTCGCCGTTGTACTCCGCGAACTTCAGCGTGTCGGGCAGCAGAAACGCGTCCAGACGCGACGCGGTGCTCGCCCACTCATATCCCGCGGGAAGCCGCACCAGGCGCTCTTCCTCCGGACGCAGGTGAAACTGCGCCAGGAGTTCCGGCCGCTCGAGCGCCGCCTTGACGACGCGCTCGCCCATCGCGGCGACTGACTCCGCGACCGTGCGAACGCGCTTTTCGTCTTCCTCGGGAAGGAAAAATGGCCGCAGGAACGGGCAATGGACGCGGTCGCCGAAGGTCAGTTTGGCAGCGCGCAGACGCGCGAAGAACTTTCCCGCAAGGCCTGGGCTTCGCTCAAGCGCTTGCGCCAGCAGCGTATTCCACAGCTCGACGGGCCCGCTGGCCATGACTGGCGGCGTTGCGGCGGCGCTCATTTCGTCTTCGCGGCCGCCTGCCCGGCCGCGGCGGCTTTCGGTGCTCCCGTGAATCCGGCAACGCCGCTCGCGCCCAGCATCTCTTCCCACCGCGGCCACGTGTTGGCGGGATTCCCGCGCAGCGCGCGGTCGATCGCCAGCCGGGCCATCCGGTCCACGACGTGTTCGAAGTACAGCGCTGTGATCCGGTCGCGCTCGAAATCCGGCGCCGGGTTCAGAAAATCAATCGCGAACGGAACACCGTCCTTGATCGCGAACTCGACCGTGTTCATCTCGTACCCGAGCGCCATGTTGATGGTCTGCGCGTCGCGCACCACCCGCCCGTAAAGCTCGTCGGAAAGATAGCGCTCCTGAATTACGTAGCGCCGCTCCCTGGGGTCGTAGTGCACAGCCAGGACGTCCAGCTTGCCGAACGTGAAGCAACGCACATACTGCTGGAAGTCGATGAACTCCTGCAGCGTCATGCAGTAGGGCGACGTCTGGTCGTACGCCGCAAGCAGTTCCTCGCGGTTGTGCACCTTGTAGACGTGTTTCCACCCGCCGCCGGAAAACGGTTTCAGAATCGCAGGCCGGCCGACGTAATCGAGCAAGGCGTCCCAGTCCAGCGGGTACTCGAGGTTGTGCAGCGACGCCGAATTGATATCCACGCTCGCAGGGTAGCCCTTTTGCGGCAGCAGCACCGTCTTGGGAATCGCCAAGCCCAGCTTCGCCGCGACCGAGTAGTTAAAAAACTTGTCGTCGGCCGTCCACCAGAAGGGATTGTTGATGACGTAGGTCCCTTGCAGCACCGCGTGTTTCAGAAAGCCGCGGTAATACTCCACCTCGTGCGAAATGCGGTCCACGATGACGCGGTACTGCGCCCCTTCGCCCATGCGCGTGCCGCCCAGCTTGACGAACTCCGCGCGAATCCCGTCTTTTTCCCCGAGCGCGTTCACTCGGTTCAGGAATGCCGGAGGAAAGCTGTATTCCCTTCCGCACAACAGGCCGACTTTCATCATGTTCGTCTCCCAGACCTTGCTTCGGGGAAAATTCTGTCTTGCCCGGCGTCTGACACGCCGCGGCGCTAGTTCACGGACGCCGCGCTGGAAGCGCGCTGCGGCGAATCCACCCCCGCGCGCGTTTCCTCCACGATGTGCTTCACTACGGCCTTCAGGTCCCTCGTTTGCGCGAACACGCGCAATTGCCGCTCCGCGCTGCTTCCTTCGTTCAGAATGGTGTGAACGTACTCCACCGCGCTCCGGCTGCCCAGGTCGTCCACCACGTCGTCCACGAATTCCACGAGTTCCCGGCCCAGTTCGCGCATCGGGACTTCGCTCTGCTTGCCGAAGTCAATCAGCTTGCCTTCGACGCCCCAGCGCGCAGCGCGCCACTTGTTTTCCTCGATGAGCGCGCGCCGGTAAAGCCGGAAGCTCATGTTCTTGGTGTAAAGCCGGTGCAGCTTCACCACGATGGCTTGCGTAAGCGCGGCGATGGCTACGGCTTCCTCCACGCGCGTTGCAACGTCGCAGATGCGGAACTCCAGGGTGCCGAAGCTGGGGTGCGGCCGGACGTCCCACCAGATCTTCTTGGCGTTGTCGATGCAGTGCAGCTTCGCCAGCAGTTGAATGTATTCCTCGTACGCGCTCCAGGATTCGAATTCGTCGGGCACTCCTGTGCGCGGAAACCTGCGAAAGACCGCGGTGCGGAACGATTTCAACCCGGTGTTGCGCCCCATCCAGAACGGCGAGCTGGTGGAGAGCGCCAGCAGGTGCGGCAGGAAATAGCGCACCTCGTTCATCAGGTCGATCGTCGTCTGCTTGTCCGGCATGGCCACGTGCACGTGCATCCCGAAAATCAGCAACGAACGCGCCAATTGCTGCAGCTCTTCCACGATGTCTTTGTAGCGGTCGCCCGGCGAAATCACCTGCTCGATCCAGTTGGCGAACGGGTGCGTTCCCGCTGCGGCGACCTGCAGATTCACGCGTTCCGCGGCTGCCACCAGTTCGCCGCGCGTTCGGTGCATCTCGATGCGCAGTTCCGCGACGTTGTCGCAGATCTTCGTGCCCACCTCGACTATAGACTGGTGCAGTTCGTGCTTGACCTGCTCGCCGATATTCGCCGAAGCGGCCGCGACGATCTTGCTCACGTGCGAACGCAGATCGCTCGTCGCCGGATCAATAATCTGAAACTCTTCTTCGACGCCGATGGTGAATCGGTGTGCCATCAACCGAGCCCTTGGGAGGGACAATCTGCCGATGTCCCGTTCAGTTTCGTGGGGACTTCGCGGCACATCATACCCCGCCCGCAGCTAATTTACATCCCTCCGTCATGCCGCCGGGCGCCCTCCCAATTTGACAGAAGCTCCGCCGGTCCATAGACTCACCTCCGTCGAATGGGCTCCCGGATTGGACGTCCTGTAACTACTGGAGGGTCAACATGTTGCGACTGCCCTGGCGCATGCACAGCCTGAGACTTTTCGCCGCCCTGGTGGCCGTGATTTTCGTTTGGGGTACAGCGGCGGCCCGCGAGAATCAGGAGAAGAAGGACGAATCGAAAGTGGCCACGGTCGAGGTCACGCCGGCGACTGCCTCCGGCTCGGTCGGCGACAAGTTCCAGTTCAAGGCCGTCGGAAAAGACGCCTCGGGGAATGTTCTTTCCGAGCCGGTCACGGGATGGTTTGCAGCGCCGTTCGACTCCGCAGGCGCTGACATGGACGGCACCGTCCAGGTTTTTCAGCCCGGAGAGATCGT
>DASPOW010000301.1:0-2896 GCA_035625855.1 Candidatus Methylomirabilota bacterium
GGGCTTTAGCCCCTGTGCCAGCCTACCCAGACCCTTGTCATTCCGAATCGCCGCACAGCGGCGGTGAGGAACCTGCTCCTCTGTGGTGAATCCCTCCGTCTGAACGCCACAAGCATGCCGGGTGCCCCATTCTTGCCCTGAGCGGAGTCGGAAGGGTCTCGCGCGTTTTTTGCGCGCGAAGTGGGGATTTTGATTTTCACTCACCCACACCTCGCTTGCCAAAATGTCGGGTGTCGAAACCAACGTGGAAGAGCGGCCCTTCAGGGCCGCGTTCAGGATTGCAAAAAGGAGACGGGCTTTAGCCCCGGTGCCAGCCTGCCCACGCCCTTGTCACTCCGAACCGCCGCGCAGGCGCGATGAGGAACCCGCTCCTCAGTGCTCCCGCGCCAGAAGCACGCCTCACTCCGCCGCCACGAACCTCACGCACACCGGCGCTCCAACCTCGACCACCTTCCCGGTCGGCGTCAACCGCCCCGTTTTCGGATCGATTCGAAACACCACGATATTGTTCGACTCCTGATTCTCCGCCAGCAGCCACGCGCCCGTCGGATCGATCGCAAAATTCCGCGGCGTCTTGCCTTGCGTCGGCGCAATCTCCACCAGCGTCAGCGTCCCCTTGTCCGCATCGATCGCGTACACCGCGATGCTGTTGCTGTCTCCGCGGTTCGACGCGTACAAAAACTTCCCCGACGGGTGAACCTCAACCTCGGCATCCTCAATCGCTCCGCTGAATTCCTTGGGCAGCGTCGATATCGTCTGCAGCGAATGCAGCGTTCCCGTGCCGGCATCGGTGGCAAACACCGTCACCGTCCCCTTCATCTCGCTGACCACGTATGCAAACTTCCCATCCGGACGCAGCGCGAAGTGCCGCGGTCCGGAACCCGCATCCAGCCTCGCAAATGGCGGATCGTTGGGCGCCAGCGCACCCTTCGCTGCATCGAAGCGATAGACGAGCAGCTCATCCAACCCGAGATCATCGACCATGGCGAACCGGTTATCCGGCGACAGATCGATCGAGTGCGCGTGCGGACCCTCCTGCCGCTCCGGATTCGTGCCGTGGCCCGTGTGCTGGACAAACGCCGAAGCCTCCCCCAGGCGCCCATCCGCCTGAATGGGAAACACCGCGACGCTTCCCCCCGTGTAATTCGCTACCAGAACATACTTCCCGGTCTTGTCGACCGTGATGTAGCACGGATCGGCCCCGCGCGACGCAACCTCGTTCAAAAACGTCAGCTTGCCGGTCGCCGCGTCGATGGCAAACGCGCTGACGCCTCCACTATTCGGCCCTTTGTAGTTGCCCACTTCGTTGACCGCGTAAAGAAAACGCCGATTGGGATGCACCGCTACAAACGACGGATTCGTCGCCTCCGCCGCCAGCCCAAGTGCGGTCAACTCACCTGACCCTGCATCAAAGCGGTACGCATAAATCCCTTTGCTCGTGCTCTGCGGCTCAGTGTAGGTGCCGACGTAGACGAGATACTTCTGCGGACGCGACACCGGCGCCGCATCACCAATGAACAAAAAAACTTGCAGGACTGCGAAGATGCTGAGGCAAAGCACTCGACCAGTTTTCATAAGAGTTTTCCGGATGCCAAGAATACGGCAACGGCGCTCACTTCGTCAGCACGATCGGCAGCGACTGATCGTACGGCCAGATCACCACGCTCAACGACTGCCGCTGGTTAAACGCGTCGAGCTTCACCGGAAAGGCCACGATCACGGTTCGTGCCACCGTCTCGCCGGGCTGGATCTTCGTCTCCGGAGGCAGAGCCGGCTGCGCTCCCACCTTCAGCGCGGGGAAGGCCTGAAAGTAGCGGTCGAAATCGACCGCGGAAACAGCGTCGGCCTGCGAATCTGCACCGGCGGTCTTGAGTTGGCCGGCGATGCTGCGCACATAGAGAATCTTGTCGGTGGTGTTCTTCAGAGTGAAGGTAAGCGCGACCATGGTCGAACTCTGACCGGGAATCTCCACGGCCGCAACATTGTCCAATGTCCCCGACCCCTGGGTCTTGCCGCTCATCAGGAATATGGCAATCCCGGCGATCACCGCCACGCCCGCTACCGCCAGCCCCACAATCTTCGCCGGAGGCAGATTGCGCTTGGCTGTGCCAAACTCCTCGCCTATGTGGATCGTCGGCCCCGCCGGCGGTTTTGGACCTGTTGCCGGAGTCTGCGAAGCGGCCGGGACCGCACCGTCCGGCGTCCCGGAAGTCTTCTCAGCCATGGTCTCTTCCTCGTGCCTGCGATTCTACGCTTCCACGCCAAGGTGTGGCGCGGGTGCCCTCGCCCGCGAGTGGTCACGGCGCGACCTGCTTCATCGTCGCGGCCTCTTCAGCGAGACAGCCAAACAACCGCGTTAGGCGTCCTGTGGTGTCAATTCCGCCACAACATCCATCTCTCTGTCGCCACTAGCCCATACCTGCTCGCGGACGGTGCGGGGCATGATGATGCAGCCGTGCGACGCACACCCCGGCGATTCGACTGAATCGCCGTGCATCAGGAAGCCGCATCGACCAAAGGTGTTTGTGTCCGGGTAGGGCAGCAGGCGCAGCACACATGGCCCGTGAGTCCGCGTATCGGCGGGCGGACCAACGATCTTCCATCTCCCGCGTGGAATCGGCCCCACATCGTGAACGGCCTGCATCGCGGGATTGTTCTTGCCTTCGCCGAATCCGGAATACCCGCTGCCCACAAGCTCCCCATCGTGGAGGAGAGCTCCGCTCTTCTGGACGTAGGTCCACATCTCCTGTACCTCCGTTGTCGAGGAGTTGCGTCGGGTCTTGGGAAGGGATTGGGGCGCAAAGAGAAACAGGCGCAGACCGGGAGGGCTGCACCTGTTCTTTTTCTTCTCTCTATCTTCAGAATATCAAGCCAGCGGGGGTAAATGAGACATCTG
>DASPOW010000302.1:0-3475 GCA_035625855.1 Candidatus Methylomirabilota bacterium
GAGGCCTGGCGCTAGGATGCAGCATGCAGCAGACGCACATCGGTCTGATGTTCAGCCTCATTGTGGCGCCGATGATTTTCTTCGGCTGCACCTACTATCCATGGAGCGCGCTGGAGAAGTTCCCCGTCCTCCAGAAAGCCGTGCTGGTGAACCCGCTGGTGTATGCGAGCGAAGGGCTGCGTGGCACGATGGTGCCGCAATTCCCGCATCTATCGCTCTTCGCCGTGCTTGGCGGGCTGCTGTTTTTCAATGTGCTGCTGTTCGCCCTGGGACTTCGCTGGTTTTACGGGAAGGCCGTAAGCTAGGCCGGCCTTGCGGCGCGGATACAGTTTCCGGCATGGACCAAGGGCGCGTCCCTGAAGAGCTTCGAACGAAGTGACAGAGAACAACCAAGACTCGGCGATCGAGGAGCCGCGGCGCTGGAGCGCATGGGAGCTGCTCGCCTGGAGATGCTACCCGTGGTGAGCCGCGCAAACGTGCACAAACTGGAAGGAATCGTTACCTTGCGCGACGTCCTCGCCTTGTACGGCCTGGATTCGCAGGAGTAGGCGCCACCGCCTCCGCTCCTCGCAAAGCTAACGCTCGCGCCTGACGCACCCGGCGAGCCAACCCAGATACGCCCGGGAGCCTTCGGTGATCGGAAGAGCAATAAACTCGGGCACATCGTAAGAGTGTAGTTCGCGCACCGCCTGTTCCAGGGCGCGCAAGCTGCTTTGGTCCGTCTTTATCAGCAGGAGAACCTCGCGCGCGGTCTCGACCTTTGCCTTCCAGCGATAGACGGATTCGACCGGAACTCGAAGGATGTTGACGCAGGCGGCGAGGCGGCGGTCCACCACGCGCCGGGCGACGCGCCGCGCCTCACGCAGCGAACCGCAGCTTACCAGCACAACGCGCTCTCCTCGCGCTTTTCTCATGGGCGTTCCTCTTCCTTTTTCCCCGGCCATTGCCGCGATCCGTCTCTTTGGCTCTTCGCGCACAGCGCTTCAACGATTCTCCGTCGCGGGATAGAATAATCGCCCGTGGGCGATTCTCCCATCAAGTTCGGCACTTCCGGCTGGCGCGGAATCATCGCTCAGGATTTTACGTACGACAACGTGCGCATCGCCGTGCGCGCGATTGCCGAACACGCAAAGAAGCGTAAGGGGCGGCCTGCGCTCCTCGTTGCGCACGACACGCGTTTCTGCTCCGAGGAGTTTGCACAGCTCGCCGTGGACACTCTCCTCGAGCAGGGCGTCCGGGTGCTTCGCGCCGACGGCTTTACTCCCACTCCGGCCGTCGCCTATGAGATTCTGCGCCGTAAACTCGACGGCGCCATCAACTTTACAGCCAGCCATAACCCCGCTGAATATCACGGCCTGAAGTTTTCCTCGGCGGACGCCGGGCCGGCTCTGCCCGAAGTGACCAAGGACATCGAAGCGCGCGCCGCGCGCCTGGGGGCCTCCCACGGTAAAAGCCGCGCCAGACGCAGCGCACGCTCGCCCGCGAATGCGGCCGAAACCGTCTCGCTTGTCGAGCCTTATCTCAAGCGGCTCGGGGAACTTGTGCGTTTCGACGCGATCCGCAAGTCGGGAGCGAAATTCGCCGTGGATCCGCGGCACGGTTGCGGGATGGGCTATCTCGATCGCGCCCTTCGCGACCACGGAATCCCTCCAAAAACGATTCACGACAATCGCGACGTGCTCTTTGACGGCAAGGGGCCCGATGTCTCCGAGGAGATTCTCGCGCCGCTCAGCAAACTCGTGCGCGAATCAGGAGCGGCCGCGGGCTTGGCCACCGACGGCGATGCCGACCGCTTTGGGATCGTGGACCGCGACGGAGCGTGGATATCGCCCAACCATATTCTCGCTCTGCTGTACGACTACGTCTGCGAAACGCGCGGCTGGAGCATGGCCGCAGCGCGGAGCGTCGCGACGTCGCACATGCTCGATGCCGCTGCCGCATCGCGCGGCCAGAAGACCTTTCAGACACCAGTGGGCTTCAAATACATTGGCCAGCTGATTCGCGAGGATAAAATCGCCCTGGGCGGCGAAGAGAGTGCCGGGCTTTCCATCCGCGGACACCTGCCGGAGAAGGACGGCATCCTGGCGTGTCTTTTGGTGGCGGAGATGACCGCGGCGCGCGGCGCGTCCATCGGCGAGCAGATGCGCGGGATGTTCCGCAAGCTGGGCCGCGAGTTCTGGCCGCTGCGGCAGAATCTGCGGCTGAGCGCGGATGAGAAATCGGGCGCGCTGGCAAGGCTCGAGACGAAGCCGGCCAAGATTGCGGGCCGTAAAGTGGCTTCGACGGACCGCACCGACGGGACGAAGTTTGTCTTCGAGGACGGCTCGTGGATGCTGGCGCGCATGTCCGGCACGGAACCGTTGCTGCGGCTGTACACGGAAGCGGCCGGCGCCGAGGTCTCGAAGCAACTGGCGCAAGACGCAGCGGCGTGGCTCCTCAAGGAGTAAACCTGGATGGCTTTTGCCGACGATCTGAAGAAGATGCTGCGGCGATACGGCCGCGTGCTGCTGGTTCTGGTGATCATCCTGCTGGTCACCGACAACGTTTTCGGTACGCACGGCTTTCTGGCCATGCAGCGCACGCAAAAAGAGATCGACTCCGTGAGGAGGGACCTCGACCGCCTGAACCGGGAAAACGTCGAACTGGATGAACAAGTGAAGTCGCTAAAGACCGACCGAAAGCTCATCGAGAAGATCGCACGCGACGAATACGGACTGGCGCGTCCCGGTGAAGTGATTATCCCGATTCCGCAGCGGCCGCCGGATTCTTCGCCCCCGGCAACCAAGCCCTGAGGCGCCCGCTTTTCCAACCGGTGCGCAGGAGCGAAAGAAGCAGCATCGCCAGGAAAATCGCAAGCAGACCGGCGCTCGCCCGCGGGATGCTGCACTTCCCCTTCGGCAGGATCGAGAATCGTCCATAGACGAATTCGATGTGCACCCAGTACACCAGCAGCGACGTCTTGCCGAGCTGAATGAGGGGGCTCAGAACCGCACGCGTCACATCCCAGAGGCATGAAACGTAAGCGAGAAACAGAAGCGCCAGCAGCACGCCGCAGCGCACAAGGAAAAAATTGGGGCTGGTGTGCCAGAAATCGTAAACGGCGTAGAGCCGGACCGGCAGCGCATCGAGCCGCAGACCGAGGAAGTAGGCAGCGACTCCGCCTGCGCCCAGGGAGGAGATGACCAGCGCCTCTCTCTTACGCGCGTAGTCGGAGAACACAACAAAGCCCGTGGCCAACCCGGCGAAAGCAAACGCAACCCAGGGAAACAAGGGAAAAAGCCACGGCTGCGGCTCCTTGAACGTGTGCACGCCGTTGACATACGACTCGAGAAACCACGGCAGCCAGCGCGGGCGATAGGTCGTCCAGAGCGGCGGGGTAACAAGCGCGACAATCGCCGCCGCAGCCAACGCCGCGAACAGGCTCTTCTTGCGCGTCTCCTCGGCGTTCCCGGCCCCGCATGCCCAACACAGAATG
>DASPOW010000303.1:0-4856 GCA_035625855.1 Candidatus Methylomirabilota bacterium
GTCCATCAGCT
The DNA here is from genome assembly GCA_035625855.1 of Candidatus Methylomirabilota bacterium. GTDB lineage: Bacteria > Acidobacteriota > Terriglobia > Acidiferrales > UBA7541 > Acidiferrum. Next base: position 12 of record DASPOW010000303.1, read on the forward strand.
CGAAGTCGGTCTTCGAGGCCGAATACGTTCACGTGCTCAGCTTGCACGAGAATAAAACCATTAACGTGGACGCGAAGATTCCGATAAACAAGAACAACATCGCCCTCGGGTTCTTCCGTCCGCTGGACGCCGCGTTCATCTCGGCCGGCGTGCCGGTGCTCGGCAGCGTTCGCAACGAGGAATCGATCGGACGCTCCCGCTATGACGCCATGAACCTTAGCTATCGCCAGCGCGCGCTGCATAAACTCGATCTGGTTGTCAATTACACGCTGGCTCGTGCGGTGGGCTATGACGTGGACGGCGGTTCTTTCCGTTACTATCCTCGCGATCCCAACCGCCCGTTCGCGCCGGAAGACTTTGGTCCGGCTTTCAACGACGAACGGCATCACCTCACCATTGCGGGCATCTGGAACCTGCCCTGGGGAATGGAGCTCGCTCCCATCCTGCAGGCGGGATCGGCGCGGCCCTATAACCCCATTTCAGCGAGCAACCAGTTGAGCTTGGGTGGGGGCAGCGCGGCTGGCGCACTTCTGGCGCCTGGCTGCACTGAACAGGGCTACTACTCGGGAACCTGCGGCTTGAATCCTATTTTCAGCAAGCGCGGTGACCCATACTTCGACACGGATATCCGCGTCGCCAAGAACATCAAGTTCGGCGAGCGCTATAAGCTGCAGTTGGCCTTCCAGGGCTTCAACATCTTCAACCACGCCAACTACGGCAACAACTTCGACAACGTTGTCCAGGACTCGACATTCGGGAAAGCCATCGGGTTCATCAATCCGACCAGCACCACGCTCCCGAGGTCGTTCCAGGCGGAATTCGGAGCCCGCTTCAACTTCTAAACCGGCCGTTAAATCCGGGGCGCGCCTCTCTGAGGTGCGCCCCTTTTTTGTCTTTGAATTGTTCGGAAACGGCGGGCGGGCGCCCAGGGAACCTAGCTCGCGCGTAGCAGCGCTACGATCTCCTGCGCCGCGCGTTGCGCACGGGCCAACTCGCCGGGCTCGAAGGAAATCGCCGCCACCCGCGGGTGTCCTCCGCCTCCGTACCGTTCCGCCAGCGACGCGAGGTTCTGCCCCACTTCCTCCGCTTTCTTCCACGGATTCGAGCCGAGCGACACCTTCGCGCGAACCGCCGAAGCGCTCACGCTCACCGAGTAGCGGCACTCGGGATGCAGCAGGTAAGGAATGAACTTGTTGTAGCCTTCCAGGTCGAGGTCGCTCACGTCGAAGAAAATCACTCCATCCTTCGCGACGATTCGTTCCCGCAATACTTCAATCGAGTGGCGGTGCCGCTCCAGCAGGGGCCCAAGGTGGCGCGCGACGCTTGGCAGCCGCACCAAGTCCGCGAGCGGCCGGTACGCCACGTCCGGAATCAGCCGCGCCGGCAAGCCGTCCTCGGGCGCCGCTTCGACCACCAGGGCAAGCTGCGTCGCCGCGTCCGTCATGCCGACGGCCTCCTGCGGCGTGGCGTACTGCGCGCCGTCAATGATGTCGCCCCAGTGAATCAGCTCGGCCAGAGGCGACGTGTCGTAGCCGAATTTTTCGTGCGCGACCGTGGCGATGAGTTTCGTGCAGGACTTGAAACTCGCGTCGTAGAAAAAGTGCGCCGGGCGGCTCGCGCGGAAATTCTCCGCGTCAGCCGGCGTGAGGAAAGCGCTCTGGTGATGGTCGAACCACCACGTCACGCGCGGCGAACTCGAATACTTGAAGTCCACGATGGCGTTTTCGTCGCCGTCGAAGAGCCCGTCCGCCCAGGGCCGCGACGCCCGGTGCGTCATCCCCGTAAAGGCAAACTCGGCCTGGGCGTCGAAGCGTTCGCGATAGAAACGGAAAAAAAGCGCCGCGGAAGCCATGCCGTCGAAGCAACGGTCGTGGAAGCAAAGCCGGACGCGCGTCATGTGGCTTGCAAAGTCCTCCGCCTGCGCTCGAAGCGAGCAGGAAGGCAAAGCCAATCAATTTGGCGGGACGCTTCGGGAAAGTCAAGCGGAAACCCGGTGCCGGTCGCGCGCCGGAGCGCCCCGCGGTGCCAGCCCGCTTCCTTCCGCACCGGTTATTTCCCGGCGAGGTTTTCCGCGATCTCGCCGACCACGGGAAGCTTGTACCGGACTCCCTGCGACGCCTTCACCATGAGCAGGATCCACAGCACGAGCCACAGTATGCCGAGGCCCTGATAGAGAATGATGCCGAGATCCAATCCGCGCAGGCCGAACGCCGGAAAGCCGAAGCCGAATCCGTACCCGAACATCCGCGCGACGATGATTTGGAGTACGTGCAAGCCCGCGAAGGTCACAATCGATTGCGCGGCGTGGAACTTCACATAGGGACGGTTGTCTGTCAGAAAAAAGATGAGCCCGGTCAGCCAGCCCAGCACGTACGACAACGTCGCTGCGGTTCTTTCCGTCATTCTTCCTCCCAGCTCTTCGTGAGTCCTCGAAGGCGCCGGCCCGTTTTTCGCGCAGCCGGCCGAGGGCACGCCCTGTTTCGCCGCGCAGCGTAGCAAAGGGCCGTCCGGGCTGCAATCGTTGTCTCGCCCTCCAGAAAAATCGTTCTTCCGCGCGTCTTTCGCTACAATCAGGCTCCGTCAGGCCGCGCTATGGAAGACGCCGCGCTCTCCGCCGCCCCGCGCGCCCCCCGAATGGGCCGCCGCATCTTCGATTTTTCCTGGCTCGCCACCGCCACTTCCGGTGAGCGGCGTTCTCTCGTTGCCGGCGGACTCGGGTGGATGCTCGACGCTATGGACCTGATGCTCTATTCCCTTGTCCTCAGCGTCCTGATTCGCAGTTTCGGCATGGCCTCTTCCACCGCGGGCCTTCTGCAGTCGCTGACGCTCATCTCCTCCGCCGTCGGCGGCTTTCTCTTCGGCATCATCGCCGACCGCATCGGCCGCGCGCGCGCCTTGATGCTCTCCATCCTGGTCTATTCGCTCTCGAGCGCCGCATGCGCTTTCACGCAGACCGTCCCCCAGCTCGCGGCGTGCCGCGTCGCTCTCGGCCTGGGCATGGGCGGCGAATGGACCACCGCCGCCGCGCTCATCGCCGAAACATGGCGCGCCGAGCATCGCGGCAAGGCCCTCGGCCTGATGCAATCGGCTTACGCCATCGGCGAAGCCCTTGCCGCCCTGGTCGTCGCTGTCGTCCTTCCGCGCTTCGATTGGCGCGGCGTCTTCCTGGTGGGCGTGCTTCCCGCCCTGCTGGTCGTGTGGATTCGCAGCCGGGTGGGCGAATCGCAGGTCTGGCTCCAGCGCAAGGCCGCGGGCAGGGAGCAGGCCGCGCGCGTGCCGCTGCCGCAGCTCTTCCATGGCGAGGTTCTCCGCAACGGCATTTTGGCAACGGCCATGAATGTTTTCTCCATGTTCGGCTACTGGGGCCTGTTCACCTGGATTCCGGCCTATCTGTCTTTGCCGGTCGCTCAGGGCGGCCGCGGCCTCAGCATGATCAAGACCACCGGATTCTTCCTCGTGCTGTGCGCCGGGAAGTGGTTGGGGTACGCGTGTTTCGGGTTCCTCTCCGACGCCTTCGGGCGCCGCAAGCCGTACTGCGGTTACCTGCTGGTCGCCGCCGCGCTCGTTCCGCTCTACGGCCTTACGCGCAGCCCCGCTTGGCTGTTCGTTCTCGGCCCGTTCGTGGCCTTCTTCGGCACGGGGTATTTTTCCGGCTACGCGGCCATCGCCAGCGAACTCTTTCCCGGGTCCATCCGCGCCTCCGCCATGGGACTCAGCTACAACGTCGGCCGCGGCCTTTCCGCCCTGGCGCCCCTCGTTGTCGGGGTACTGGCGCGGCGTTTCGGATTCGGCGCGGCGTTTATCCTCCAGGCGGGAGCCTTTCTCGTCGCCGCGCTGTTGACGCTTTCCCTGCCCGAAACTCGCGGCACCCAACTCGACTGACTTATGCTTGAAACACCGGTTCCCATTCGGGGGCCGGAGCTTCAGCTCCGGCATATAGGCGGCAAAGAAGTTGAGCTTCAGCCCCTGAGGAAATGCCCAGCCTGGTCAAGAAACTGGGCATCTCTTCCTGGTGCCCTCCCCTTCGCGGTATAGTGTTTTGTCGGGCGGAAGTGGCGGAACTGGCAGACGCACAGGACTTAGGATCCTGTGGCCGCAAGGCCGTGGGGGTTCAACTCCCCCCTTCCGCACCACGTGGCCAACTCCGGCAGGAAAAAACGGGACGAGCCTCTCAGCCCGCCCCGCTCGCTGCGGTGCTCAGCCTCAGCCGTAGATCCCCATCAGGTCCATGTCCTGCTCCGGCGGCCTCTTCGACCGCACGATCCACAGCCCATCGCCGTTCGTAAAGTACACGAGCCCGCGGCCGTTGTCGGCCAGAAAGCTTGTCACTCCGCTGAACTCTTCGGAGGCGTCCGGGCCGTCAGGTCCGCCAAACGCGATTACCTCCGCGGGGGTGCTGTCGCCGCGGTTGCTTTTGTCGCCCCTCACCAGAATCAGGTTCGTCCCGAAAATCTCCCCGGCGCTCTGCGCGCCGTCAGGGTAGGCGACGCTCTTCACCACGCGCGGCTTCTTCGCGTTGCTGATGTCGATCACCGTCACCGTTCTCAGCGATGGCTGGTCCAGGAACAGGTACTGTTTTCCGCCCGAACTTCGCTCCGCCAGCAGCACCGCGTCGTTCGTCTTCGTCGAGACATGCGCCACGATGTCCTCCGAACGGCCCTTTACCGCTTTTGCACCGTTCGCGCCCATGGCGGCCGGGGCCCGGAGTGCAAACGCGAGCAACGAGACCATTGCGACTTTCTTTGCGAATCTCTCTGTTTCTGCCTTCATGGCATCCTCTCTTCTTCTTTCTTCTTGAATTACGGTCCCGAGCTGCCGCACTCTCCATAACCGTTCCGCGCCCTT
>DASPOW010000304.1:0-3419 GCA_035625855.1 Candidatus Methylomirabilota bacterium
CCCGCCGTCGCTGATGACCGGCACGCCCGCAGGCTCCGCCACCCGCACGGCTTCTAAAATGGCGGTGATCTGCGGCACGCCCACCCCGCTCACCACCCGCGTGGTGCAGATCGAGCCCGGCCCGATGCCCACCTTCAGCCCGTCGATCCCCAGCGCGATCAGGTCCCGCGCCCCGTCGTACGTCGCCACGTTCCCGGCGATGAGCTGCATCTCCGGCAGGCGCCGGCGAATCTCCCGGATGGCCTCCATCACCCGCGCGGAGTGTCCGTGCGCGGTGTCGATCGCCAGCACGTCCGCCTTGGCCTTGGCCATTTCCGTGGCGCGCTCCAGGTAGTCGCCCGTGGCCCCCACGGCCGCGCCCACGCGCAGCCGCCCGTGGTCGTCCTTCGCCGCGCGGGGAAATTCCAGCTTCTTCTGGATGTCCTTTACGGTGATGAGCCCCTTCAGGTTGTAATCCTTGTCCACCACCAGCAGTTTTTCGATGCGGTGCTTCTGCAGGATGCGCTCGGCCTCTTCGAGCGTCGTCCCCACCGGCACGGTCACCAGGTTCTCCCTGGTCATCACCTCGCTCACCGCCTGCGCGTGGTTTTTCTCGAAGCGCAGGTCGCGGTTCGTCAGGATCCCGCGCAGCCGCGTGCCCTGGGTCACCGGCAGCCCGGAGATCTTGTACTTGTTCATGATCTCCAGCGCCTGGCGCAGCGTCATGTCCGGCGAGATGGTCACCGGGTCCACGATCATGCCCGATTCGGAGCGCTTCACCCGGTCCACTTCCTCGGCTTCGCGGTCAATGGGCATGTTGCGGTGGATCAGCCCGATTCCGCCCTGGCGGGCGATGGCGATGGCCAGCCGCGATTCCGTCACCGTGTCCATCGCCGCCGCGGAGAGCGGCACGTTGATGGAGATCTTCCGCGTGAAGCACGTCCGCGTGTCCGTCTCCGTCGGCAGCACCGACGACCTGCCAGGCAGCAGCAGCACGTCGTCGAACGTCAGCGCTTCCGGTATGGCTCCATCCGTCATCCCGCTCGATACCTCGCTGGGTTGTCATTCCGAGGGCCCTGTTTGCCCAAGGAATTTGCTTCTTCCTTCAATTCCTTTGGGGGCCGGACCTTCAGGTCCGACAGATACGTTGCCCCTTCTGCAGGGGCTTTAGCCCCTGAAAACAGCGCAGCCCAGCGAGTCCCCGCTGGGCCGTCGAGTTTCTCTGCGTTCTGGAAATCCATTCCGGTGAAGCAAGCATTGTAGAGGCTCGGCCGCGGGGAAGCAAGCCGCGGACGCCCTGCGCCGGGCCGCGGCGATTCAGGTATAGTGGCGGCATGAGACTCCGCCTCGCGGTTCCGTTTCTCTTCTTTGTCTTGCCCGCGGCGCTTCTGGTTGCCGCGCGCGCCCGGCCCGGCCAGGGCGCTTCGGAAAAGAGAGAGCCTCTTTTCTTCGTCCAGATGGCCGCCAACATTGCCGGCAACGTCCAGCATGGTTCCCTCGATGGATTCCTCGGGATGTATCTCGATTCGCGGAGCTGGGCCTCGGGCCTCAAGGACGCCGACCTGGGGCCTTTCCTGAAGCTCAACGAAGCCAAACTCGGCCGCAGCGCGGCATGTCTTTTCTCCGCGGAGAAGGACGCCGCGGCTTGCGTCTATTTCGACGGAGACATCCCTTTCGGCGTGGCCGCGGTCAAGGCTGGGGCCGGCGGCCGGCTTGACGGCGATGCTATCGCCAAGGCGTACCAGGCGGTCACCAAGGAAATGCTGAAAGAAGGCGGCCAGGATCTGCGATTCAGCCCGTTTTCGGTCAACACCGACGACGGCCGGGAACTGCCTGCCTTCGTCATCCGCGCCACGCCGAAACGCACCACCTGAAACGCCGCTTCAGCGCGCCGCGCCGAAGTCGTTTCCCCTGGGAAACGCGCAGCCCAGCGAGTCCCCGCTGGGCCCGTCGAATCCATTCCGGCGAAGCCGGCCTTGTAGAGGTTCGCGCAGAAACCAGGAGCATTACAAGGGTGAGCCCCAAAATCGAACGCTGGTCAGAATCTTCTTGACAAGTCCGTAACTTTACAGTAATATGCCGTGTGTTTACTCGTCAGGATACCCGTACGCTTCCTCCGCCGGGCCCGTTCCTCTCTCGCCGCCTTCCCCTAAGTCCTTTGAAATCCGCACTGAGTATCCGGCGAAGGATGCGAACCCTGAGCGAGCATCGCGAGTCTAAGGGTCTCTCTGCCCACGTAGGATTACGGCTAAACCCTGTGGAATGTGCACTTCCGCAAATCCGGCCAATAACCCCTTTAGAATCCGCACTTCCAGAATCATTCGACTTAAAGTCCTTTGGAATGAACACTTCCGCAAAAACCCCCGGAGGTGGGTGCACCGCGCCGGCAGTCGAGCCACCGCTTGGCGAGTCGCCTTCAGTGGGACGCGAGGAATTCGCGGAAAGTGGCGATGGACGCCGGGGTGTACTGGCCCACCTCGATGATGTAGCCGTCGGGGTCGCGGAGGTAGCACCGCGTCTCGCGGCCGTGATTATCGAGCGGCTCAGTGAGGAAGTGGGCGCCTTTGGCCCGCCATTCGTTGTAGCAGGCCCGGATGTCGGCCACGCGGAGGTTCAGGAAACTGTTGAAGGTGTTCAGGTTGCGCGGAGGCTCGAGGAACACTTCGGGCTTGTCCGGCGTGGGGCCGCCTCCGGAATTGAGAATGATCCAGGAGTTGGCCAGCTTGATGTAACAGGGGTTTTCGAGCCTCACGACTTTGCCGCCGAGCACGCGCACGTAGAAGTCGCGCGACCTGGCCTGGTCGGCCACGGTGAGAAAGTGCGTGACGTAGAAGCCTTCGCTGGCAATCGGAGCATCCGGGAGGTTCATGGCAGTCTCCTGCGAACGATGGTACACCGGAGATGTGGACGCACTACAGGTTCACGCGGGCTCGGGCGCCCGCGCACCTTGGCCGACAGCCCATTTTCCCGGCCCGCAATACGCCAGAATCAGCAGGCCGCCCATGATGGCGAGATTCTTGCGGAAGTGCGTTTCCTGCGTCCCCGCGAGCATCCCGGAGTAGGCCCAATAGTTGTGGAACACCAGCGTGACGGCCGTCGTATAGAGAAACATCACGAACGCGGCCACGCGCGCCTGAAATCCGGTGATGAGGCAGAGCGAGCCGCCCAGCTCGACCACCGCCGCAATCGCCAGCAGCACGGGAATCACCGGCAGGTGGCGCGTGCCCATGTAGGCCACGTTGTCCCGCCAGGCCATGACCTTGGCGATGCCGCTGGTGGCAAAAATGTAGGTGATGCACAGACGTCCGACAAACGGAACGACGGGATGGTCGAGCCGCACGTACGCCTCATTTCTCTGCCAAGACTTGAGGGCAGCAGGGGATTTGCGAGCGAAGCGCGGATTTTGGCCGATTTCCCCTGCGAGAGCAAGCGTGGGAGCC
>DASPOW010000305.1:0-3756 GCA_035625855.1 Candidatus Methylomirabilota bacterium
CGCTCCCACCGGCGTGAGTTGGCCGGAGCTGCCGATACTGACCACCGCGACCTCGCTGGCACTGGCATCAATCAGAAACAGGAATTTGCCGGAGAGGTCCATGATCATCGCTGATGGATTCAACCCCACCGCCGTAGTGGACACGGGGGGAGTTGCCACGAGCCCCGTAGTGAGATCGAAGTCATACGTGGAAACCGCACCGGCTCCTGCCGTGGATGTGGCTACAAACAGCATGTTCCCGCTGCTGGTCACCCCGGTCGGTGACGCCGGCGCGATCGACAGCGGGCAGGGCTCGGGATTGTTAAGGACGCAATTGGGCGGTACGGGCGGTGGTGGCGCGAACTTAACCTCCATCAGCGTTCCGCCAACCTGGTCGATCATGAACGCCGAGATGCTATCCGATCCCTGATTGGCGACAAACACGAAGGTTCCAGCGTTATTGACGGTAACGGCCGTGGGATTCGTCCCTGTCTGGATTGGCACCGCAACCCCTGTGCTTCCCCCGACCGAGGAAAATGTCGCCGGCGTTAGCAGCCCCGACTTTGAGCTCAGCACATACTGCGAGACCGTTCCTGGCCCGATGCCGTTGGCGGAGTTGGCAATGTAGGCGAAGCGATGTCCCGGATCGATGCCCATCGCATCGGGCCCCGATCCCGTGCTGACGGAGTCAAGGGCCGCTATTCCCGAGCCCGACACAGCGAAGATGGTGACGTCAGGACTGTTGCCAATGACATACAGTACCTTGGTCGAGCTGCCCCCGCCGCAACTGCAAATCGCGCCCAGCGCCAGCACCGTCATGGTCCAGACCAGCGAGCGCATCTTCGATTTCCTTTGCCCACGCACAATCGGATAAGAACCCACGGACTAATCCCCCAGGAGCCGGCATATCCCGCCGTCCTACGGTATTGGAAAGCGCATAGCTTGACAAGTCTTGCGGCGATGCGTAGCGAGCCGTTGATTCATCGGCGAGCCGGATACGGCGGACTAGGGAGAAGAAAAATGAAGAGGGTTAGGTTGCGTCCGACCGCACTATTCACAGCAATCAGTAAATCCGCGCCCGGCTCACCGTCCCAGCAGCAGCGGGCCGAGCCAGCGCGCGACAGCGAAGCCGACCGCGAAAGCGAGCATCAGCAGGCCGAGCACCCACCATCGCCGTCCACGGGCTTTGCGCTCAATGCTTTTGCCGCGGAGTTCGCCCATGCGCGTCATGGTGAGCACCACCAGTTTGGCCATGCGCTGCAGCATCTCGGTTTCCTTCCTGCCAAACGCTTGGGCGCGGGTGGAGAGCAATTCAAGGATGCCGACCAGCTTGCCGTCCTTGATCAAAGGGACCACGCTGATGGATCGAATGCCGCTTTCGCGCGCCACGGAGCTGTCCACGCGGGGGTCGCTTTCCGCATCGTCGCAACGCAACATGTGGCCGGTGCGCACGCACAATCCCGACAGCCCGGAGCTGGGCTCCACGACCGTGCCCACAGGTGGGGCGGTGCTGCCATGTGCCGACCGGCACACGAACCTGCCGCCCTGCGTCAGCGCCAGGGCGGCGCCGCTGGCCCCGGTCAGGCTGGCCGCGCTTTCGACCACCATGTCAAACACCATGTCTACCTGGATGCCGGGCTGCATGAGCTCGTTGAAGATGGCGTTGATGGCCGAGACTTCCTGCGCGTCGCGCGGAAGGACGTCCTCGCCCAGTTCGCCTCTGAATTGCTCCCGGGCTGCGGGCGCTATCCCACGGCTCGCAGGCGCAGATGTGGTTTGGTGGGACACGGCGGTGCGATCGCTCGCAACGTCCTGGGCCGTTTCTGCAGGATCTGGCACGGCTTCGCTCCTGGACAAACGTGGCTGCGTGGTTGTCGTTTTGGACCCCGGAGCCCAATCGCGTGGGGGAGGAGCGGACAGGGGATTGTGCCCTCCCAAGCCACGCCTGTCAAGGAATTCGGACGGAAGCCCGCAGCCGGATTTCCGCGCTAACTCTGGACATCTTCCGCCGGTATAGCGAGAATCCTCTTGGTGTGGAGGGGCGATGGTTCGGGTGATCACCATCAGCCGTGAATTTGGCAGCGGGGGCGGCGAAGTCGCCCGCATTCTCGCCGAGCGCCTGGAGTGGAAGCTGATCGACGACCCTCTGGTGGCCGAGATTGCGCAGCGCGCCAACGTCTCTCCCGAGCTCGCCCGCCGCTACGATGAGTGCGTCGACCCCTGGTTTCACCGCATGTTCAAAGCGCTGTGGCACGGCGGCGGCGAAGGCATTGCTGGGCAGCACGATCGCGACCTTTTCGATGCCGAGGCCATGGCCAATCTGTGGACGTGCGTAATCCGCGAGGCCGCCCAGATCGGCCACTGCGTCATCGTGGGCCGCGGCGCACAGTGTCTGCTCCAGGGACACAAGGATGTATTCCACGTCTCCGTTTTCGCGGATATGGAACAACGTGTGCGCAACCTCGAAGGGCCGCTGCGGCGGCACGTCCCGCCGGGCAGCGATCCCAGGACCATGGCTGAGGAAACTGACCTCCGGCGCAGCGAATACGTGCGCCGTTATTTCGACGAGGATTGGAAGGACTATCGCCTTTACAACCTGGTTATCAACTCGGTGGTGGGATTCGAGGCCGCAGCGGACGCAATCCTCTGCGCTGCGGGACTGACGGCCCGTCCTGAACAACCTGCAGCTTAGTTTGTAGCGCCGGCGTTACGCTGGCTATCGTGCGAGCGTCTCGCCCGCACCGCTCGGAGGCCAATCCATTTTAAGATAGGATTTTCAGATGCTGCCGATCGCCATCATCGGCGCGGGACCTGCCGGCGCTTTTGCTGGGGAGAACTTGGCGCGCGCCGGCTGCAAAGTTCTGCTGGTCGACGAAAAGCTGGCGTGGGAGAAGCCCTGCGGTGGCGGCATCACCCACAAGGCGCTGCTGCAGTATCCCTTCCTCCGCGACAGCCACGTGGAGCGCAACTGGGTCTCCAGTTGTGAGCTCATCAGTCCCTCCGGACTACGCGTCCGCCTCGCGCTCGATCGCCAGGTCGCTATTTTCTCGCGCCAGGTCCTGAATGGCCTGCTGCTGGAGCGCGCCCGCGAGGCCGGCGCGGAAGTCATCAAAGACCGCGTGACCGGGATCAGAGGCGCGGCCGGCACATGGAGCTTACAAACCCGCGCCGGACATTTCTGCGCGTCTTACCTCGTGATCGCCGCCGGGGCACGCAATCCCTTCCGGGCGCGGTTCTCCCTCCCCTTCAGCGCGCAGGACCTGATGGCCACTGCCGGATACCGCATTCCCGGCAGGAGCGCGGAGATGCAGGTGCGCTTTCTTGCCGGCCTTGACGGCTACATGTGGACCTTTCCACGCAGCGACCATTTTTCGGTCGGGATCTGCGGCAAGATGAGCGGCGTTACGACGGCCGAGCTGCGACGCTGCCTCGAAGCCAATCTCGCCGAGCAAAACATCGAGTTTCGCGGCGCGCCGTTTTATTCGCACCTGCTGCCCTCGCCTTCGGCTGCATTCCTGCGCCGCGCACGCGCCTGCGGCGAGGGATGGGCCATGATCGGGGACGCGGCCGGCTTCGTCGATCCCATTACCGGCGAGGGACTTTACTACGCGCTGCGCTCCGCCGACCTTCTGGCGCAGGCGCTAATCGCGGGCACGCCAGAACGCTATCCGCAACTACTGCGGCGAGACTTGCTGCCCGAACTTGAGACGGCGGCCGGATTCGTGGAGCGGTTTTACAAAGGACGGTTCGCAGGTGCCCCGGTTCTGGATCGCATGG
>DASPOW010000306.1:0-7815 GCA_035625855.1 Candidatus Methylomirabilota bacterium
CAGGTGGTGCGATAGAACAAGCGCGTCAGGCGAAAGCGCCGCGTCACCCGCCGCGGCAGGATCATCGCCTCAAAGGCGTCCCACAGGACGATCAGAAGCAGGGCAATGCCCGCCGCGAAGGCAAGAGGATAGGGAATCATCGGACCGACCGAAATCCTACCACTTTCCCGCGGCGGCTCAGGACTCCAGCCGCGCGGACACGGAGATGGCCGCCTTGAAGAGCTTCGAGACCGGGCAGCCGGTCTCCGCCGCCTTCACTGCGGCGTCGAACTTGGCTTTGTCCGCGCCGGGAATCTGCGCCACGAGGTCGAGATGGCTCCTGGTGATGGCGAACCCGTCGGTGAGTTTTTCGAGGCTGATGGTCGCCGTGGTCTCGAGCTTCTTCGCGGTGATTCCGGCGTTTCCGAGCTGTGCGGAAAGCGCCATGGTGAAACATCCGGCGTGCGCCGCGGCGAGCAACTCCTCGGGATTCGTCCCGATGCCGTTCTCGAACCGCGTGCTGAAGGAGTACTGCGCTTGCTTCAGCACGCCGCTGTCAGTGGACAGCGAGCCCTTTCCGTCCTTCAGTCCGCCGCTCCACACCGCCGTCGCTTTGCGTTGCATCTCTCCTCGCTTTCCGAATCGTTCCGGAGTTTCGAAATCACTGGATTCGATTCCCTGCCCGGCAACAAGGGTATATTCGCATAGGAGTTCCCCGGCCGTAGAGCGAGCCGCATGATGCATCCAGCCCTTCGCGAGACTTCTCATCGTCCGTGGCCGCTGCCCTTGGGGCCTTGGGTCATGGCGCAATCCTGGCATGACTTGCTCTTCGCCCACTGGGCTGTTCCCGCCGAGTCGCTGCGGCCGCTCGTGCCCCCGGCGCTGGAGCTGGATCGCTTCGCAGGCCAGTGCTGGCTGGGTGTGATTCCGTTTCGCATGACCGGCGTGCGCCTGCGCGGAGCCCCGGCGCTGCCCGGGCTTTCCGCGTTTCCGGAGCTCAACGTGAGGACCTACGTCACCGCCGAGGGTAAGCCCGGCGTGTGGTTCTTCAGCCTGGACGCCGCAAACGCGGTGGCCGTGGGTGTCGCGCGCGCGTGGTTTCATCTGCCGTACTTTCGCGCGCGGATGTCACTCGAGGATCGCGCCGGCTGTATCCACTACCGCAGTTTGCGCACGCACCGCGCCGCACCTCCGGCCGAGTTGATTTGCCGCTACTGGCCCGCGGGTGCTCCCGCAAGTCCGGTAGCGGGCACGCTCGAGCACTGGCTCACGGAACGCTATTGCCTCTACGCGGCCGCCGCCGCGGGCCGTCTTTACCGCGCCGAGATTCACCACCCGCCGTGGCCGCTCGAGCCGGCCGAGGCGGAACTCGAGCGCAACACCATGGCCGACGCCGCGGGAATCGCTCTTCCTGGCGCGGCCCCGCTGCTCCACTTCGCCCGCCGCCAGGATGTCGTCGTCTGGCCCCCGCACTATGCGCCCGGTGCCCAGTGAAATGCAGACGGGTACGGCGATGGCTTCTAGAGTAACTTCTGAAAATCCTCGGGAGACAGGCCTTAAGCAGTACGTAGTCGATCTTAACCGTTATCGCTTTGGCGAGTTGTACCGGGGTGAGTTTAGACGTTGAGGGAAAGCGTCACGTCTGGCCGTACCGCGGGAGGAGGCGGCATCTTCGAGCGGTCCACCGGCCGGTAAAGCGTGTCGCGCTCCACGGGAACGCGTCCGGCGGCGCGGATGAGGCGCTCGAGTTCCGCCCGCGGAGTGAACTCCGCGGTTTTCGCTCCGGCATCGTGATAAATCTTCTCTTCCACTACCGTGCCGTCGAGGTCGTTCGCCCCGAAACGCAGTGAGATCTGCGCGATGCTCGGCGAAAGCATGATCCAGTACGCCTTGATGTGCTCGAAATTGTCCAGCAGCAGCCGCGCGATCGCGATGTTCTTGAGGTCGGCGTAGCCTGTCGGCTTGGGCAGGTGCGCCAGCGCCGTGTTCTCCGGGTGAAACGCCAGCGGAATGAATGCCACGAAGCCGTGCGTTTCATCCTGCAGCTCGCGCAGTTTCAGCAGGTGGTCCACGCGCTCCTCTTCGCTCTCCACGTGGCCGTACAGCATCGTGGCGTTCGAGCGCAGGCCCACTTCGTGCGCCGTGCGCGCGATGCTCAGCCACATCTGCCCGCTTACCTTGTGGTCGCAGATGATCTTGCGCACCCGCGGATGAAAAATTTCCGCGCCGCCGCCGGGCAGGGAATCCACCCCGGCCGCCTTCAGCTTCAGCAGCGTTTCGCGAATGGAGAGCTTCGCGATGCGCGCGAAGTAGCCCACCTCGACCATGGTGAACGCCTTCAGGTGGACGCTCGGGCAACGCTGCTTCAGCCCGCGCATCAGGTCGAGGAAATACTCAAAGGGCAGGTCCGGGTGCAGCCCGCCGACGAGATGAAACTCCGTCGCGCCCTCGCGCACGCCCTGTTCCGCGCGCTGGTAAATCTCTTCGAGCGCGTAGGTGTACGCCCCCGGCGCGTTCGGGTCGCGCCCGAAGGCGCACAGCCGGCAATGCGCCACGCACACGTTGGTCGGATTGATGTGCCGGTTGACGTTGTAATACGTCGTGTCTCCGTGGCGCTGCTCCCGCACGCGGTTCGCCAGCCAGCCCGTCGCCAGCAGGTCCGGCGAGCGGTACAGCGCGATGCCATCGTCGAAGCCCAGCCGCTCGCCGGCAAGGATTTTCGCCGCGATGGGCCGAAGGCGCTGGTCGGTGAGGGTCAGTTCGCTCATTTTCGAAACCGCGGAATCGTTCAGCCGCGCCAGAATGCGGCCGCGGCGCCCCAGAAAAGAAAGAACAGCACACTAATATAGCCGTTCACCGTGAAAAACGCAGCGTTGAGCTTGCTCAAGTCGTTCGCCTTGACCAGCGAATGCTCGTAGGCGAGCAGCGCCGCGACGACCACGATGCCTGCCCACGCCGGCCACGGCAGCGCGAAGCTCGCCGCCAGCCACGCCAGCAGCGCCACGACCCCCGCGTGCATCGCGCGCGCAATCTCCAGCGCCCGCGCCACGCCGAAACGCTTCGGAATCGAGTAAAGCCCGGCGCGGCGGTCGAATTCCACGTCCTGGCAGGCGTACAGCACGTCGAACCCGCCGACCCACAGCGTCACCGCGGCGCACAGCAGCAGAATCCGCGCGTCGAGCCCGCCGGTCACCGCGATCCAAGCCGCCGCGGGCGAAATCCCCAGGCAGAATCCCAGGATCACGTGAGACCAACTCGTGAAGCGTTTCGCGTACGAATAAAGAAACAGCAGCGCCAGCACCACCGGCGAAAGCTTCAGCGCGAGCAGGTTCAGTTGCCACGCCGCGGCCAGGAAAACCGCGGCCGCAATCGCCGTGAAACCCCACGCGAACGTCAGCGAAAGCGCGCCGGTTGCCAGCGCGCGCTGTTGCGTGCGCGGGTTTTCGCGGTCGTAGCGCAGGTCCACGATGCGGTTCATCGTCATGGCGGCCGAGCGCGCCGCCACCATGGCCGCGACGATCCACAGAATCTGCCGCAGCGAAGGCCAGGCGTGCGACGTCGCGCGCGCCGCCAGCAGCGCCCCTGTGAGCGCAAACGGCAGCGCAAACACGGAGTGCTCGAACTTGATCATTTCGAGCACGGTGCGGATTCGGCTGGCCATTTTCGAAGTGAATTCAGTCTGGCAACGCCGCACGGGCAAGTCAAGCGGGGAACCGCCGCGCGCGCGATGGTAGAATGCGCGGCGGAATAACGATGCACGAAGCCGATCTACGCGCCATTTTGCAGGCGGTTCGCGCCCGAAAACTCGCCCCGGACAAGGCCGTCGAGCGCCTGAAGCACCTGCCGTTCGAGGATCTGGACTTCGCCAAGGTGGA
This sequence comes from Candidatus Methylomirabilota bacterium, assembly GCA_035625855.1. Lineage (GTDB taxonomy): Bacteria > Acidobacteriota > Terriglobia > Acidiferrales > UBA7541 > Acidiferrum. Next base: position 3,855 of record DASPOW010000306.1, read on the forward strand.
TCATCACCGCGCGTTGCGCCAGGGCCACGCCGAAGTGATTCTCGCGCAGGGAAAAACGCCGGCGCAGGTCGCGGAGATTGCCGGCGCGATGTTGCGCGCCAGGGGCTCTCACCACAACATTCTCATCACCCGTGCCGATTCCAGGATCTTCGCCGCGGTCCGCCGCGCCAGCCGCGCCGCGAAGTTTCATCCTCTTTCGCGGCTCATCACCATCGAGCGCAGCCCCGCCGTCCACGGCAAAGGGCTTGTTCTCGTGGTCTCTGCGGGCACCAGCGACATTCCCGTCGCCGAGGAAGCGCTGCTGACCGCGCGCATGCTCGGCAACCGCGCCGGGCATCTCTACGACGTCGGCGTCGCCGGCATTCATCGCCTGCTGGAGCACCGCAAGAAACTCGCCGCCGCTCGCGTCATCATCTGCGTTGCCGGAATGGAGGGCGCATTGCCGAGCGTCGTCGGCGGGCTCGTTTCCGTCCCTGTCATCGCGGTGCCCACCAGCATCGGCTACGGCGCCAGCTTCGGCGGCGTCGCCGCGCTGCTGGGCATGCTCAACAGTTGCGCCTCGAACGTCACCGTGGTCAACATCGACAACGGCTTCGGCGCGGCCTGCGTCGCTTCCTGCATCAATCGCCTGTAATGCCTGCCCACCCGCCGTCTTGCCCCTCACCCGCCTTGCGGGTAAACTCGTTTGCTCTGCAATGCGCCCGAATCGTCCTCCGCTGACCGCTCCATGAAGATTCACGAATACCAGGCCAAAGCGATTCTCTCGCGCTACGGCGTAACCACTCCGCGCGGCGAAGTGGCTTTCAGCAAGGAAGAAGCCCGCGAAGCGGCCCAGCGCCTGCGCAGCTCCGTCGTCGTAGTCAAAGCGCAAATCCATGCCGGCGGCCGCGGCAAAGCCGGCGGCGTCAAGCTGGCGCGCTCCGCCGACGAAGCCGCCGAACTCGCCAGCCGCATCCTCGGCATGAAACTCGTCACCCCTCAGACCGGCGCTGCGGGCCGCATCGTGCGCCGCCTGCTCGTCGAAGAGGGCCTGGACATCAAGCGCGAGCTCTACCTCGGCCTGCTGGTGGACCGCGCCTCAGGCTCGCCGGTCTTCATGGCCAGCGCCGCGGGCGGCATGGAAATCGAGGAGGTCGCGAAAGAAAATCCCGCCGCCATCCTGCGCGAGACGATTCATCCCGCCGTCGGCCTGCAGCCCTTCCAGACCCGCAAGATTGCCTTCGGACTCGGCTTGCCCGCAGAAACCCTTTCCAACGCCACGCCTTTCCTCCAGGCGCTTTACCGGGCGTTTCTCGATACCGATGCTTCGCTGCTGGAAATCAATCCCTGCGTCCTCACCGGCGATGGCCGCCTGGTCGCGCTCGACGCCAAGATGACCTTCGACGACAACGCCCTCTTTCGCCACAAGGAGCTGCGCGAACTGCGTGACCTCGACGAAGAGGACCCGCTCGAAGTCGAAGCCTCGAAGTACGGCCTCAACTACATCAAGCTCGACGGCTCGGTCGGCTGCATGGTCAACGGCGCCGGTCTGGCCATGGCCACCATGGACATCATCAAGCACTCCGGCGGCGCGCCCGCCAATTTTCTCGACGTCGGCGGCGGCGCTTCCGCCGACCAGGTGAAGAGCGCCTTCCGCATTTTGATGAGCGACCCCAGCGTCCGCGCGGTGTTCATCAACATTTTCGGCGGCATCCTCCGCTGCGATGTCCTCGCCACCGGCGTTGTCGCCGCGGCGAAGGACCTGCGGCTGAAAGTCCCCGTCGTCGTGCGCATGGAGGGCACCAACGTCGAACTGGGCAAGCAAATCCTGCGCGACAGCGGGCTCAACTTCACCATCGCCGAAGGCATGAAAGACGGCGCGCTGAAGGTCGTCGCGCTGGCCGGGAGTGCGCGATGAGCGTTCTGGTCAACGAGAAAACCCGCGTGCTCGTCCAGGGCTTCACCGGCCGCGAAGGCACTTTCCACGCCCAGCAGATGATCGAGTACGGCACCAACGTGGTCGGCGGAGTCACTCCCGGCAAGGGCGGCGCGAAGCACCTCGAGCGCCCCGTCTTCAACACCGTCGGCGACGGGGTAGAGGAAACCGGGGCGAATGCCGCCGCGATTTTTGTTCCGCCGCCGTTCGCCGCGGACGCCATCCTTGAAGCCGCCGACGCCGGGGTTCCGCTCGTCATCTGCATCACGGAGGGCATTCCGGTCCTGGACATGGTCCGCGTCAAGGCCGCGGTGGACTTTTCCCGCACGCGCCTCATCGGCCCCAACTGCCCCGGCATCATCTCGCCCGGCAAATGCAAAATCGGCATCATGCCCGGGCGGATTCACAAGCAGGGCAGCGTCGGCCTCGTCAGCCGCAGCGGCACGCTCACCTACGAGGCCGTGGACCAGTTGACGCGCCTCGGCATCGGCCAGTCCACCTGCATCGGCATCGGTGGCGACCCCATCATCGGCACGACCTTCCTTGACGCCATCCGCCTTTTCAACGATGACCCCGACACTCGCGCTATCGTGATGATCGGCGAAATCGGCGGCAACGCCGAGGAGACCGCGGCCGCGTTCATCCACGCGCACGTCAAGAAGCCCGTCGTCGGCTTCGTTGCCGGCCAGACCGCTCCGCCCGGCCGGCGCATGGGCCATGCCGGCGCGATTATCAGCGGCGGCCAGGGCACCGCGAAGGACAAGTACGCCGCGATGCGCGCCGCCGGGATTCGCACCGTCGAAACCCCGGCCGAAATCGGCTCCACCATGGCTCAGGCTTTGAAGCAGGCGTAACGGCGGCTTTACGCCGTCGTCTTTCTGGTTTTGTACCCGCGGCCTCCAGGCCGCCATCTCTTGCCCGTGGAGGACTTGTTCGTGTCACTTGAACGCACTCTCGCCATCATCAAGCCCGACGCGGTCGGCCGCAAACTCGAAGGGGAAATCCTCTCGCGTATTCATCAAGCCGGGTTCCGCGTTGTCGCCGTCAAATCCATGCGCCTGACGAAAGAAGAAGCCGGCGGCTTCTACGCCGTGCACAAGGACCGCCCCTTCTTCGCCGAACTCACCGACTTCATGAGCTCCGGCAAAATCTTTGTCCTGGTTCTCGAAGCCGAAGGCGCCATCAAAAAATGGCGCGATACCATGGGCGCCACCGACCCGAAGAAAGCCGACCCCGGCACGATTCGCCGCGACCTCGGCACCAGCATTGGCAACAACTGCACCCACGGCTCCGACGCCACGGACACCGCCGCCTTCGAAATCTCCTACTTCTTCTCCGGCCTCGAGCTCATCTGACAATCCGCAGGGATTGTCAGCGCGAGAGAGCGCAGCGAGTCAAGCAGTTCGCGCCTCCCTCTCCGTTTACCGTCGCGTCATTCCGCACGGACCGCCGCGCAGCGAGGAATCTCTCTTCTCTTTTCCCTGCCTCCTTATCTCTCTCCTCATCTTCATCTACACTTCTTCTGTGGACTCCTTCCGCGAACTCGGCCGCACCCTGCTGATCCTCGGCGCCCTGCTGGTCCTCGTCGGGGCCCTGCTCTTTTTCGGAGGCAAACTGCCTTTTCGCCTCGGGCGTCTCCCCGGCGACATCGTGCATCGCGGCCGGCACTCCACCGTTTACTTCCCGATCGTCACCTGCCTTGTCTTGAGTGTCGTCCTGTCGTTGCTCTTCTGGCTCTTCTCGCACTTTCGCCGCTAGCGCCGCCCAGGCCCGCGAGCTGGCGCGCCGGCTGCGGCGTAAGCGCCCACTTCCGTGGAAGTTCGGGCGTCTCAGGTATCCGTGAGCTTACTCGTGCCGCAGGGCGACAATCGGGTCCACGCGCGTCGCGCGCCGCGCCGGCACATAACAGGCCGCGAATGCCGCCAGCACCAGCAGCGCCGCCACCGCGCCGAACGTCAGCGGGTCGCTCGCGTTCACCCTGTACAGCGCGCCGGACAAGAACCGCGTCAGCGCCAGCGCACCCGCCAGGCCCAGGCTCAGCCCGAG
>DASPOW010000307.1:0-2425 GCA_035625855.1 Candidatus Methylomirabilota bacterium
TGGCCGCGCAGCCGCACGCGGACGCCCAAGCAGCTCCTGAACATCGTCGGCGCGAAAACCATGCTGCAGCAAACCATCGCGCGCCTCGCCCCGGTCTTTCCGGCGCAGCGCATCTGGACGGTCACCAATGCCGAACAGGCCGCAGCGGTGAAAAAACAGCTGCCCGCGGCCGCGCGAATACATCTTCTCGCGGAGCCCGTCGGCCGCAATACGGCGGCGGCGATTGCGCTGGCGGCGTTTCATGTTCGCCGCGCCGCCGGGGGCGACGCGCTTCTTGGCGTGTTGCCGGCGGATCAGTACGTCGCGGACGCCGCGCGCTACTCGAAAATCGTCGAGGCCGCGCTCGCGATGGCGCACGAACCCGGCCGGATGGTCGTCCTCGGCATTCCGCCCACCCGCCCGGATACCGGCTTCGGCTACATCCAGAGCACCGGCGACCCCCTGGCTGCCGGCGCGTTCCCTGCCTTCCAGGTTCGCCGCTTCACGGAAAAGCCCGAACTGGCTAAAGCCGAGGAATACCTCGCCCTGGGTGGCTTCTTCTGGAACGCCGGCATGTTCTTCTGGCGCGTCTCCACCTTTCTTGACGCCTTGAAGCGATTCCTGCCCAAGACCTTTGCGGCGCTCGAAGGGCTTGCCGAGAGCATCGGCAAGCCCGGCTACGAAAACCGCCTTCGCGCCGCCTACCGCAAGCTCGAGAGTATCTCCGTGGACTACGCCATTCTCGAGCCGCTCACCAACGCAACCGACGAACGCCGCGTGCTCGTGATTCCCGCGGAAATCGGCTGGAGCGACATCGGCTCCTGGGATGCGGTCTATGACCTGCTCGCGAAGCATCCGGGAGACAACGTCTGCTCCGGCGAGCCTTTCATTCTCGACGCCACGGGCAATCTTTTCTGGAGTCCCGGCAAGTTCATCGCGGCAATCGGCGTCGAAGATCTCGTTGTCGTGGAAACCCCGGACGCGCTGCTCGTCTGCCGGCGCGACCGCGCCCAGGACGTCGCCAAGGTCGTCAAATCGCTCGAGCAGTTCCGCCGCAACAAGCTCCTCTAGCGGCCTTTTGAGCCGCTTGGTTTGCGGCAAGGCCGGCTTCGGCCGCGCCAATGCGGCTCTTGGCCTCGCTCATCCTTCGCGTATACTCGCCCCTTATGCCGGCAATCCGCTTCGGCACAGACGGCTGGCGCGGCGTCATCGCCGACGACTTCACGTTTGCCAACGTGGAGACCGTAGCGCGCGCCATCGCGCGCTATGTCGTGCGCTGCGAGGATGCGCGCAGAGGCGTCGTCGTCGGCTACGACCACCGCTTCGCCTCGGACCGCGCCGCGGAACGCGTCGCCGCCATCTTCAGTGCGACCGGCACGCCCGTGTACCTCGCGGACAAGCCTTGCCCGGCTCCCGCGGTTTCTTTGTTGGTGCGCCAGCGCCGCGCCGCCGGCGGCGTGGTCGTCACCGCGAGCCACAATCCCGCGCGCTGGAACGGCGTCAAATACAAGGCCAGCTACGGCAGTTCCGCGCTCCCGTCCATCGTGGCGCAGATCGAGGATGAGCTTGTGCATGTCCTCGCCGGGGGCGCCCCGCCGCTGCCGCCCCGCCGGGAACTCATCGAGCTCTTCGATCCGAAAGCGCCCTACCTGGACGCGATCGAAAAGCTCGTTGACTGGGACCGCCTGCACGCCGCGCGCTTCTATTTTGTCGCCGACCCCATGCACGGAGCCGCCGCGGGCCTTCTGCGCGAACTCTTCCGCCGCCACGACGTCACCTGCGACGAAATCCGCGGCACGCGCGACCCGCTCTTCGGCGGCTTCAATCCCGAACCCATCGAGCCGCACATCGAGCCCCTGCGCCAGGCCATGCGCTCCGGCCGCTACGATGCGGGCTTCTGCGCCGATGGCGACGGCGACCGCATCGGCGCCATGGACCGCGACGGCACCTTCGTCACTCCTCACCAGATTTTCGCTCTCCTCTTTCAGCACCTTGCCGGAACCCGCGCCCTTCCCGGCGACGTCGCCAAGACCTTCTCCGTCACCAAGCTGATCGACAAGATCGCCGCGAAGCTCGGCCGCAGGCTCCACGAGATTCCCATCGGCTTCAAATACGTCTGCGAGCTGATGCTGGAACAGAACGTCCTTATCGGCGGCGAAGAAAGCGGCGGAATCGGCACCAGCCTCTACCTCCCGGAGCGCGACGCCACCGTCTCCGCGCTTCTGCTCGCCGAGGTCATGGCCTGGCATCGCAAGTCGCTCGGCGAACTGGTCCGCGCGCTGCACGCCGAATTCGGCGAGCACCACTACGGCCGCGTCGATCTCACTCTCCCTCCCGGCCAGAAGGAAAAAGCCCTCGAATACTTCAGCAATCCCAAACTCCCCCGCCACCACGACCTGCCCATTACGAATCGCGAGAGCATCGACGGCATCAAGCTCTACCTCGG
>DASPOW010000308.1:0-10262 GCA_035625855.1 Candidatus Methylomirabilota bacterium
CGTCGCCATGGTCGCGGACAGCCTGGGCTTCGCCGTGGACGAAATCACGGAGACCATCGAGCCGGTCGTCGCCGCCGAGCGCGTGCAGACGGAATTCCTGACGGTGGAACCCGGCCAGGCTGCCGGCGTCCACCAGATTGCCCGCGGCACTTCCCAGGGAAAGGAACTCGTCTTCCTCGAGCTGCGCATGTACGTCGGCGCGAAGGACCCCGCCGACACCATCGAGCTGACCGGCCACCCCAGCGTCCGCCTGGTGATTCCCGGCGGCGCCCACGGCGACCTCGCCACCGCCGCCGTCGTGGTCAACACCATTCCCGCCATTCTGGATGCGCCGGCGGGCCTGCGCACTTCGCGCGACCTGCCCATCGGCTTCTTCCCGCCTACCGCCAAGCCGTAAGGCAAGTGGCGAGTGACGAGTGCGACCGGCTGCTCCGTCCCTGGGGCTCTGGCGGAAGTCCTGCGGGCATGCCTGACGACGGTTCCCCGTCGGAATCGTCACTTCCAGAACTGCATGACCGCGGCGTAATCGAGGTCTTCCCGCGCCGAGCCTTTCACCGCGCTGTAGATTTCGCGTGCCGCGGCGGTTGCCGGCAGGGCCACGCCGAGCTGGTTCGCGAGATCGAGCGCCAGGCCCAGGTCCTTGTGCATCAGGCGCAGCGGGAAGCTCGGCGGATACTCCTTTTTCAGCAGCAGCGGCGCCTTCACGTCGAGCACTGCGGCGCGGGCCATGCTGGACTGCATGACCTCGACGAGCTTTTCCCCGGCGATGCCCGCGCGCGTCACCAGCGCCAGCGCTTCCGCCAGGGCGTCCACTTCGAGCGCCAGAATCATGTTCATTGCCAGCTTGATGGTTTGCCCCGCGCCGTTGGCGCCCAGGTGAAACCACCGCTTGCCCATCGCGGAGAGCACCGGCTCGGCGGCCTTCAGCGTTTCCGCATCGCCGCCCACCATGAAAACCAGTTCGCCCTTTTCCGCGCCCCAGGTGCCCCCCGTGACCGGCGCGTCGAGGAAGCGCACGCCGCGCTCGCCGCAAGCCCCCGCAATCTTGCGCGCCAGCATCGGTGAGATAGTGCTCGAATCGATGTAGAGGCTGCCGCGGCGAAGGCCCTGCAGCGCTCCGTTTTCGCCCCACAGAACCGATTCGAGCGCGGGCGGGTCGCTCACCATGCTGATGAGCACGTCCGAAGCCTCTGCGGCGGCCCGCGGAGAAGCGGCGCGGCGCGCTCCTGCGGCGGCCAGGGAATCGGCCCGCGAAGCGGTGCGGTTCCACACGGTCACGGGGAAGCCGGCCTTGAGAAGGTTCAGGCTCATAGGCGCGCCCATGAGGCCGAGTCCCAGGAATCCCACGGCGGGTTTGGATTCGGTGGCAGGGGTCAAGGCGGTCCTCCTCGGCGCGGCGGCGTCAGCGCGTTGTCGCGAAAGGGTTCGATTGTAGCGGAATCGCGGGGTGCGGCGAAGTGCGGCGCCGAGCCGCAAGGGCTCGGTCTTCTGGCGAAAGCGACTAGGCTTCCTTGGGGCGGTTGCGGACCGGAACCAGTTGCGGCTCCGCGCCCGCCTTGGCTGCGCTTTTGGGTGTGCCCTTGGACGTTCCAGTCGGAGCGGCTGCGCCGGGCTTCTCCGCCTCGGCCGGTTTCTCGTCAATGCGCACGATGCACTGGTAAGGGATCTCCCAGCGAAACTGCTTGGTGTGCCCCTGCTGGGAGAAGCGCTCCTCGAGAAAGATGGAGCGGCCGGAATCGGCCACGAGCTTCCCGGTGGCGGGCAAAACGATGTCGCCGGCGCGGTAGTGCACCTCTACCCGGCGCCCGAGAAAGGCGGAGTAAGACGCCATACTTTGTTCAGGATGAAGGGGCTAGAAGAGCAGGGTCAATGGTACCGAGGGCCTACAGAAATAGCCCAAGTTGTGGAAAATGTTGAGGATGGCTAGTGATGCGCCGCCGCGCCGTGACCTCCGCCGCCGGCCACAACAGCCTCCGCAGGCGCTTCCGCGCGCACCACTACGTCCGAATTGAACAGCAGAAACAGCGCCGAAACAACGCCGTAGGCCACGATCGCCACAACCACCGGGAGGAACCATCCCGCCAGGTCATCCCTTCCCGCAACCGCGCGGGAAACCCACGAATACGCCAGCCAGCCTCCGGCGAGACCGAGGTAACTCGCAAGCAGCCGGCTGGGACGCGAAAGCTCGAGTGCGCGGCCGCAGCTCGGGCAGGTCGTTCCATAAGACTGCGCCGCGGCGCGCGGGACCGGCAGCTTCGCAAAGCAGATGGGGCAGACGCGGTTGGCCACGGGTCACCTCGCGGAAGAAGCCGAAGAGGATAACCCAGGGCCCGCGGCGGAGGAAGAGGCGCCCTGTCCCGCCACCCACTCGGCCGTGACGCGGTGGCGCCATTCGAAAAGTTTTTCCAGGCGGCGCCGCGCGTACGCCCCGAAGAAAAAATGGCCGATCGCCCCGAACGGAAGCTCGTAGGTGATGCGGTCTTCTAGCGTGCTGGCATTCGGCCCGTCGGGAATGAAAACGTGCATGTGCTCCCAATACGCCAGCGGCCCGGAAACCATGCGGTCGACGAACATCTGGCCGGGCTCGCACTCGACGTGTTCGGAAACCCACTTGCGCGAGAACGGGCCGACGGAAACCGAGAGAATTACGCGCGCTCCGATGTCTTCGATTCCGCCGCTGCGCGCGATGATGCGCACCGGCTCCCACGGCGGCAGGAGTTTCTGCAGCGCGCCCGGCGCGGCGTGGAAGGCGTAAACGGCTTCCGCGGAGGCCGGCATCTCCGAAGCGCGGATGAAAAACTCCTTCATTTTGGCAATACAATACGCAATTCCGGGAAAGAGGGGAATAGCAATGAAGCGACTTGTGCTGCTCTGTTCTCTGGCGGGCGCGGCGGCGGGCCTGGCGTGGGTCTTGGGCGCGAACGCGCGCGCGGGCGGAAGGCCGGCTCCGTCCCCGGCGCCGATTGTTCTGCGGACAAGTCTGCTTTTCGACGGGCGCGGGAAAATCCTCCGCGACACGCGCGTGGCGATCGAAGGCGAAAAAATCTCGCGCCTTGACACCAAGGCCGGAGGACAGACCTACGATCTGCGCGGGCTCACCGTCCTGCCGGGCTGGATTGACACGCACGTGCATATCACCTGGCACTTCGGCGCGGACGGGCGGCTGGCCGGCGACGACGAGCCGCGCGACGCCGCCGCATACGCCGCAGCGGCCAACGCCTGGCTCACTCTCGAAGCGGGTTTCACCACGGTGCAGAGCGTCGGTTCGCCGGCGGACAAGGCGCTGCGCGACGCCATTGCCCGCGGCGCGCTGCCCGGCCCGCGCATTCTCACGTCGCTCGAGCCGGTTGTGGGCCGCGGCGAAGCCACGGGGACTCCGGACGCGCTGCGCGCCCTGGTGAAGCAGCGCGCCGAACAAGGCGCGGACGTCATCAAGATTTTCGCGTCGAAGAGCATTCGCGAGGGCGCGGGGCAGACGCTCTCGCAGGAGCAGCTCGCGACGCTGTGCGGCGAGGCGAAACTTCGCGGGCTGCGGACCGTGGTGCATGCTTATGGTCCGGCGGTGCGCGCCGCTTCGCTCGCCGGGTGCACCCAGGTCGAGCACGGGGTGTACGCGAGCGAAGACGACTTGAAGCTGCTGGCCGGGCGCGGCACTTTCTTTGACCCGCAGGCCGGCTTGGTGATTCAGAATTATCTCGACAACAAGCCGCGCTTTCTCGGCATCGGCAACTACAACGAAGAGGGCTTCGCCATCATGGCGAAGATTCTCCCCGAGGACCAGGCGCTGTTTCGCAAGGCGGTTGCGACGAAAGGGCTGAAGCTGGTCTTCGGCACGGACGCGGTGGCCGGCGCGCACGGCAGAAACGCCGAGGAGTTCCTCTTTCGCGTGAAGGACTGCGGCCAGGATGCCATGGCCGCGATGGTGTCCGCGAACGCGCTGGCCGCGGAGGCCGTGGGAATGGCGGACAAGATCGGCGCGATTGCGCCCGGATTCGAAGCGGACATCATCGCCCTCGACGGAAACCCGCTCGAGGACATCGCCGCGGTGCGCCGCGTCGTTTTCGTGATGAAAGGCGGAGTGGTTTACGTCAACCGCGTCCGCGCCCGGGACGCACACTAGGCAACAACTCCGGCGCTTGACAATTGTGCCGGGCGGGCTATCGTCTCCGTTCCGGGATTTCCCGTACTGAGGAGAAAAAATGATACGCAAGACCGCGGGTGTCATCCTTCTCGGCCTGACGCTGGTTCTCGCCGGCCTCGGGCAGGCGCAGAATGCTCCTTCGAAAATAATCGTGCTGAAGGCTGCGCGCATGTTCGACGGCAAGAGCGACGCGCTCGTCAAGCCGGGAGTCGTGGTCGTTCAGAACGGGAAGATCACCGCCGCCGGGCCGGGTTCCGCGATACCGGCTGGTGCCGAGGTGATTGACCTCGGCGACGCCACTCTGCTCCCGGGCTTCATTGACGCCCACACCCACCTCACCATGGCCTACGCCAAGGACTGGAACCAGACCGAGCTCGACAGGCTCCGCAAGCCTATCGCTCAGTTGGCGCTCGAGGCCGGCGTCAACGCCCGCGTTACCCTCATGGCCGGCTTCACCACCGTGCGCGACGTCGGCTCCATGGAGCAGCTCGACGTCGGCCTGCGCAACGCCATCAACAACGGCTCCGTGCCGGGACCGCGCATGCTCGTGACCGTTCACGCGCTCAGCGCTACCGGCGGGCACTGCGACGACTCGGCGGGTTTCCGCCCCAACCTCTTCGGACACGAGACCGGCCCGCTCGAGGGCGTCATTTACGGCGCGGACCAGGCGCGCTATGCCGTCCGCCTGGACCACAAGTACGGCGCGGACATGATTAAGGTCTGCGCCACCGGCGGCGTCCTTTCACCGACCGACCGCGTGGATACTCCGCAGCTTACCCAGGAAGAGCTGAACGCCATCGTGGACGAGGCGCGCAACCTCCGGCTGAAAACCGCCGCGCACGCCCACGGCGCCGAGGGCGCGAAGCGCGCCATCCGCGCGGGAATCAGTTCCATCGAGCACGGCTCCTTCCTCGATGAAGAGGCGCTCGAGATGATGAAGCAGCGCGGCACCTTTCTCGTGCCCACTCTCATGGCCACACGCGGCCTCGAGGAAAAACTCGCGAGAAACGAATACATGCCCCCGGCGATCATCGACAAAGCGCAGCGCGCCATCGCCGCCGTCCACGCCATGTTTCCCAAAGCCGTGGCCAAGGGCGTGCGCATCGGGCTCGGCACCGACGCCGCGGTTTATCCCCACGGCCGCAACCCCGAGGAGTTCCACCTGATGGTGGAAATAGGCAAGATGAAGCCTGTGGAAGCCCTGAAGGCCGGAACCTCCTACGACGCGGAGCTGCTCGGCCTCGAAGACAAGATCGGCACCCTCGAAGCCGGGAAACTTGCCGACGTTGTCGCCGTGCCGGGCGACCCGATCGAAAACATCCGCGTCACCGAGAAGGTTTTCTTCGTGATGAAGGAAGGCGTCGTCTACAAACGCGAGACGCCGAAGTAGGGAGCGCCGCAGATGGCTGAGGCCGAGAATAAGCGCAAGCGCGGTCTCGCTGCCTTGTGGTTCATGCTCGCCGCGTTTGCTGTTTCCGGAGCCTTCATTCGCTTACACGGCAGGCCGGCGTTTGTTGCCGGCCTCGCCGGCGGAATTCTGCTGGTCCTTGGGTTTGTGACTCTTTTTCGTGGTGAATAGACAGGAGGATGGCCATGGCGGATCTTGCCGGCGTTGTCGCCTCGGAGTTGGCAGCTTATTACCAAAAAACGGCCGCGGAACTCCACAAGTGGGTGGACCCGCTTTCCCAGGAACAGTTCTGGCGGAATCCCTACGGTTACGGCAACAGCGTCGGGCACCTGGTGCTGCACCTGACCGGCAATCTCAATTACTACATCGGAGCCCGCATCGCGGGTACGGGCTATGTCCGCGACCGCGATCGGGAATTCACGGAAACGCAGCGCCTGCCGAAGGAGCACGTGCTCGCCGCCTTTGACCGCACCATCGCCATGGTCGTCGCGACCCTCCGCGGCCAGAAACCGGAGGATTGGACCGCGGAGTATTCCGCCGACAGGGAGCCGCTGGCGAAGAACCGCTTTGCTGTGTTTCTGCGCTGCGCCGGGCACGCTTACCATCACGTGGGCCAGATGATTTTCCTCGCCAAGGAGCTGGCCAAGGACGCCGGACCGCGCGCCGCTTCCGCCTGACCGGAAAGAAACCGAGAGCTGTTCCCCGAGTTCAGCCGGCTAAGGTGGTCTTGACAATGGGAACTTGCCCCTCTTAGTGTCGGCAACGGTGGCTTCCGATGCAGCAGGGAAAGACAGTCTTCGCCGCGCACGACTCCAGGGGGCTGGGAGAGTTCGTTTTCCTCCATCCTCCCGGAACGTTCGCGCTCACTCCTGCAAGTCTGATTGCCTTGAGGGCAATCGCGGAAAACCAGAGCCTTCTGCGCGGCGTGGGCCTGGATTGGGGAAGCGGCGTCGGATGCCTGGGCATTGCCGCGTGCCGGATTCCGAGCGTCACGCGGGTCGTCGGCCTCGAACTCTCTGCATCGAATGTGGCCGTCGCGCGCGAAAACGCTTGGCGAAACGGGGTCGCGGAGAAAGCCGAGTTCGTCGAGGCGGATTCCTATGCCCCGAAAATCACCGAAGGCAGAGACCTCCTAGCCGCTCTCCGGGGAAAAGGCGATTTTCTGATTGCCAATCCTCCGTCCAGCGACGGAGACGACGGATTTGGATATCGCCGGGCGGTCTTGTCCGGCGCGCACGAATTCCTGCGAGACGCGGCGGTCGTATTCCTGAGCGTTTCCTTCCAGTACGGCCCGGGCCGCGTTCGTGATTTGTGCGTCCGCTTCCCCGAATTTTCGTTCCGGTGCGTGCTGGCTTCCACGGAGTGGGTTCCCTTCGATCTCCGCAGGCCGGACTTGCTTGACTGCCTCAAGCTTTATGCCGAAGAGGAGCACAAAGGCGGAATGCCGTACATCTTTCCCGACGGCCGCAAGAGGGAAGGAGCGTTCATGGATGCGCGCGCCGCTTTGGCGCGTTTCTTTGAGACCGGGGAAAACCCGCTTACAAAGTGGCAGAGCCTGTTGTTCCAGTTCAGAGTCGGCGCGGGCGCCAGGCGATGACCCTCGCGCAGCAAACGCGTCGCAGCGGGTCGAGCTAGGTTTCCAGCTTGAAGCGCGTCGAAGCTAGGCGGTACATCCTCCGCCACACCAGGCGGTTGATGACCACCACAACAGCGGCCATTATGATCGTGGCGGCCAGCAGCACGTCAATTTGCCCGGTATCGCTGGCGCGGCTGATCGTGCTTCCCAGGCCCGGGGTCGAGAGAATCTTGCCCTGAAAATGAAAGTACTCCGCAACGATGCTGGCGTTCCACGCCCCGCCGGAAGCGGTCACCATGCCGGTGACGAAGTACGGAAAAATCGCCGGTAGAATCAGTTTCCGCCAGCGCTCCCATGTCGTGAACCCGAAGACCGCCGCGGCTTCCTTCAAGTCGGTGGGGATCGCCATCGCGCCCGCAATCACGTTGAAGAAGATGTACCACTGCGTGCCGAGAAGCATCAGCAGCAGCGCCGCCCACTCCATTCCGCTGCGCATGCGGATGAAAAACAGCAGGATCACCGGAAAAAGCGCCGTGGCCGGAATCGACGCAGCCATCTGGCCGAGGGGCTGCGCAATGCGCGCCAGACGCGGATTCGACCCGATGGCCACGCCCGCCGGAATGGTCCACAGCGCGCCCAGCAGCAGCGCGGCGTTGACGCGAAGGAAGGTAAACGCGGCGCTGCGCAGCAACTCGAAATAATCGCCGCGGCGCAGATCGGACAGTTCGCGCCCGGCGTGATATACGGCGAAGCCGATGCCGACCACGGCCGCCGCCGCGAACACGTAGCCGCCCCAGCGGCCCCCGTGCTCCTTGCGCACCGAGCCGAACGTGGACGCGGCCCGCCTCGCCCCGGTGGCAAACGCCTGCGTGAGCCGCTCCACCACCGGCCGGACGATCCGCCGGTAGCCCCGAATCACCAGCGAAGCCCGCCCCAGCAGAACCAGAATGGCGGGTTGCGCCGCCTGCGTGCCTTCCACCTGCTCGAACTTGAACTTGTCCGCCCACGCGATCACCGGACGCCACACCAACTGGTCCAGCAGCACGATCACGACGATCATCGCCCCGACGCCCCACGCGATGGCCCTCGTGTCGCCGGCGCTTGCCGCGCTCTGCAGATACGATCCCAGGCCCGGCAAACGAAAATCCCGGTTTCCCAGGACGAACATCTCGCAGGCCATCAGGAAGAACCATCCCCCGGCGACCGACATCATGGAATTCCACACCAGCCCGATCGTCGAAAAGGGCAGGTCCAGCTCGATGAAGCGCTGCCACGACGAAAAGCGATAAATGCGCGCCGCTTCGTTCAGTTCCCGCGGCACCGTCTTCAGCGAGGAATAAAAACTGAAAGCGATGTTCCACACCTGCCCGGTGAAAATCAGCAGAATCGAGCCCAGCTCGACGCCCAGCGCCCGGCTCGGAAACAGCGCCACCATGGCCAGCATCACGCCGGGAAGAAAACTCAGCACCGGAATCGACTGCAGAATGTCCAGCAGCGGAATCAGGATCATCTCGGCGCGCGGCGAACGCGCCGCCGCATAGCCGTAGCCCAATGCGAAGACAAGACTCAGCCCGTACGCCACCGAGATGCGCACCAGGGAATAGAACGCATAGAGCGGCAGCGCGCGCGGGCTCAGCGAAATCTGCGCTGCGGGCTGCATCGGCCCCAGCCACGCGCGGCCGATGGCATAGAGCCCGTACACTGCAGCCAGCACCGCGGCGAACGCGCCGAGGTCGATCAGCAGCTGCCAGCTGCGCCGCCACTGCAGCGGACCGCGCGGGTCCGCCGGGGGAATCGGCGCGGATGCAGCGGCTCCTGGCGCGGGCGAGGCCACGGAATCTTCAAGCCTCGGTCAGCGTCAGGAGCCCGGTCGCGGCGTCGTAGTCGAAAATCTCCGCGTACCGCCCCCATTGAATCGCGGTTTCCAGTTGGCGCTGCGACTCATCCTCGCTGAAGTGTTCGTCCAGCAGGTCGTGAAAGAACTCGTCAGGCAGCGTGCGGTTCGATTTCGCTCTCAGAGCCTGCTCCATCTGCCGCAGCAGCGGCACGTTGGCCAGCGCGCACCTGCGGAAAATCTCTTTGCGGCGCTGGATATCCGCCTGGGCGAACGCGCGGCCGTCCTCGGTAGTCGCCACGTCGCCCTCCTCCACCTTGATGAAGCCCAGAAGCGCTGCGGTATCCACCGTGGGAAGCAGGTCCTCGGCGTCCAGCACCAGCTCGTCCGCCAGCCGGTGCAGGTCCGCGCGCCCGTCGTGGTCCACCAGGATCTCCAGCAGTCCCGCCATGCCTCCGGGCCGCGTGTGCGGCAGCCGTACGAACTTCCGCGCCTCCGTCGTGCCCCGCTGCTCGGCGAGCGCGGCCGCTTCTTCGTGCTCGATGTCCGGGCGCGTAATCACGCGATAGATCGAATCCACCAGCTCCACGAAGCGCGGCATCTTGTGGTCGCGCGGGTGCGGCAGGTCCACGGCGAAGTCCGCGCGCACCCGCGCCGGATTCGTGCCCAGCACGATGGCGCGGTCCGCCAGCACCACGGCCTCTTCGATGTTGTGCGTCACGATGAAAATCGCCTGCGTGGGAATCTTCCGTCCCTGCCACAACTCCAGCAGCTCCCCCCGCAGCGTCTCCGCCGTAAGCACGTCCAGCGCCGAAAACGGCTCGTCCATGAACAGCACTTCCGGCTCGACCACCAGCGCGCGCGCCACCCCGACCCGCTGCTTCATCCCTCCGGAAAGCTCCTTCGGGTACGCCGTCTCGAAGCCGTCCAGCCCCACCGAGTCGATAATCCGCAGCGCCCGCTTGTGGCGTTCCACCGCCGCCATCCCGCGCGCCTCCAGCGGCGCTTCCACGTTTTCCAGCACCGTCAGCCAGGGAAACAGCGCGAAGCTCTGAAACACGATGGACACGTTGGGCGTTTCGCCGCTCACCGGCTCCCCGTGCCACAGCACCGCTCCCGCCGACGGCCTCGAAAGCCCCGTCAGCATCCGCAGCAGCGTGGACTTCCCGCAGCCCGACGGGCCCAGCAGCGCGATGATCTTCCCCGCGTAAATCGAAAGGTTGATGGGAGAAATCACCTGAATCTTGCTGCCGTCCGGCTGCACGTAGAATTTTTCGAGCGCGCGCGCCTCGATCAGCGGCAA
>DASPOW010000309.1:0-4270 GCA_035625855.1 Candidatus Methylomirabilota bacterium
AGCATCGGATCGACGCGCATGGCGCGGCGCGCGGGGACGTACGCAGCAATAACCGACACGGCTCCCAGGACCAAGGAGGCGCCCACGAGCGTTGCCGGGTCGTAAGCTGCGACGCCAAAAAGGATGTGTCCGAGCAGGCGAGACGCCGCGAGCGCACCGGCGAGGCCGGCGGCCAGTCCCCCGAGCGTCAGCGCCAGGGTCTCGCGCGAGACCATCCCCAAAATCACCGCGGGCGAAGCCCCGAGGGCCACGCGGATGCCAATCTCATGCGTGCGGCACGAAACCGAATAGGAGATGACTCCGAAAATGCCGGTGGCGGCGAGCGCCAGGGCGATTCCTGCGAACAAGGCGAGCAGGAAGGTGCGAACCCTGGGCTCGCCCAGCGAAGCGTCAACGACGTCGGTCATTGGCGCGAAATCGCTTACCGGGAGGTCCTTGTCGATTTTCCCGACCTCGCGGCGAATTGCCGCTGAGACGCTCGCCGGGCTGAGCGCGGTTCTCAGCACAATTCCGGCGCCCCAAAACGGCGACTGCGCAAAAGGCACGTACATCATCGGGCCGGGGTCGGCGCCCAGGGAAACGTCCCGCACATCCCCGACAATTCCCACGATTTCGCGCACCGGATCGCCGGTGCTGCCGGGAAAGGCGAAGCTGAGGCGCTTTCCGACGGGATCCTCGTTGGGGAAATAGGTGCGAGCCAGTTGCCTGTTGATGATCGTCACGTGGCGCGCCGCCGGCCGGTCATGGTCGTCGAAAAGCCGTCCGGCAAGCAAAGGAACCTCCATCACGTGGAAGTAGTCCGGGCTGACAGACACAAAATCCGCTGTCCGGGACAGGTCGGAGGGCGGCAGCGGGTGTCCGACGATGTCGAATGCGAGGTTGACGTAGCCGTCGGCCAGCGGGATCGGAACAGCCAGGGCCGAATCGTGCAGTCCGGGTTCCGCTTTCACCCGGGCCAGCAAATCGTCGGAAAACGCTACCCACTGCTCCGGGGCCGAATACTGAGCTTGGGGCAGCGAGACTTCGGCCTTCATCAGGTGCTGTACGGCAAAGCCCGGGTTGACCGAGAGCAGCTTGGCGAAGCTGCGCAGCACCAGGCCGGCAGCGACCAGCAGCACGACGGCAAGCCCTATCTCGGCCGCGGCAAAAACATTGCGCGCCCGGCGGCCCTTGGCGCTTTCGCCCACGCGTCCTCCGCCCTCGCGAAGACTGGCCTGCAAATCGGACTTTGCGACGAGGAATGCCGGCAGCAGACCGACGGCGCAGGCAGCAAAAGCGCAGAGGAGAAGCGCGAACCCCAAGACCGGGTAGTCGATCTGAATGGCGTTGACGCGGGGCACGTTAGCCGGCAGGAGCGCGTCGAGTGCCTGAACCCCGAAAAAAGCGAGAACCATTCCCGCCAGGCCACCTAACAAGCTGAGCATGGCGGTCTCCGTGAGCAACTGGCGGGCAATTCGAACGCGGCCGGCTCCCAACGTCGAACGGACAGCAATTTCTCTTTCACGCGACGTCGCGCGGGCGAGCACCAGATTGGCGATATTCGCGCAGGCGATCAGCAGCACCAACCCAACCGCTCCGAGCAGCGCCACAAGCCCCGACTTCACGTCCCCCGTGAGCATCCGCTGCAGCGGCATTGTGCCGAGTACCCAGCCCGTATTCTCAGCCGGAAAAGCCTTCGCAAGTCTCCCGGCGAGGGCGCCCATTTCCGCGCGAACCTGCGCCTGGGAAACTCCGGGCCGCAGCCGGGCGATGATTCGAAGCCAGTGCCCCCCGCGACGCGTCATCCAGCTTCCGAAGAGCGGATCCTGGGCGAGCGGTATCCAGACCTGTTCGCTCTCGGTGATCAGAGGAAAGCGAAACCTCGAAGGCATGACTCCCACGATGGTGAAGGAGCGCTTGTCCAGGTCGACCGATGTACCCACAACCCGCCGGTCAGCTCCGAAGACCCTCCTCCACAGTCCCTCGCTCAGGATAACGACGGCCGGAGCCCCGGGCTTGCCGTCGGCCGACGCAAAAATGCGTCCGGCGAGAGGCGGCTCCTCGAAAAGTGCGAAGAATTCCGACGTCACAATCGAAGCGTTCACCACGGACGGCTCGCCGCGCCCGGTCAAAGTGAGCTGATGATTTTGCGTTCCTGCCATCTCAAGAAAGACCCGGTTCTGCTGGCGGAGGTCCTCGAAGTTGGCATAAGACATCCCGGTTGCAGTGACTCCCTCGTGCGGCAGGGCCTGGAAGACGGTAAAGAGCTGATCCGAGTTCACGTAGGGCAGCGGCTTGAGAAGCACGGCGTACAAGACGCTGAAAATCGCTGTATTCGCCCCGATGCCCAGGGCCAAGGTGAGCACCGCCACCGCGGTGAAGCCCGGATTCTTGCGCAGCATGCGAAAGGCGTAGCGCACGTCCTGCCACAGCGTTTCGAGAAAGGGCAGTCCGCGCAGGTCACGGTTGGTCTCTTTCAACTGCGTGATCCCTCCCAGCCGCACCCTGGCGGCGCGTTTCGCCTCCTCGGGCTCCATCCCGCGCCGCATGTTTTCTTCCGCCAGCATTTCGATGTGGCTTTCCATCTCCTGCTCGAAATCCTGGTCCGCCCTGCCCGGCGAGAACCAGGTGCGGGTGCGGGAAACGAGCGTCCGGATCCATGCGAACATCAGGTTACCCCTTCTGCGCGACGCGCAACACGCGGCCGATCACGGCGGAAATGCGCTCCCAGTTTTGCGCCTCCGCCTGGAGCTGCTTGCGGACTGCCCTGGTGATGGAATAAAACTTCGCTTTACGGTTGTGGTCCGACGTTCCCCAGGCGCCGCTGATCCACCCCTTGTGCAGCAGGCGGACCAACGACGCGTAGATGGTGCCCTGGTTGATTTGCAGCGCGTCTCCGCTGATTTGCTCGATACGCCGGGCGATTCCATAGCCGTGCAGCGGGCCCATGGCGTGAAGAGTCTGCAGGACCATCAAGTCGAGCGTGCCTTGCAGGATTTCGGACTTGTCTCCCGGCATGACCCCTCCTGTGGGATGGTCACAGGAGTATCGCGGATTTCCTGTGGGATGTCAACAGGACGGGTGCTGCGCGGCATCCGCGCAGGGTTGGCGGATGCAAGGCTAAGGCTTCGGCAGCAACTTGACGGTAAGAGCAGTGTCCGCTAGCGTGAAGTGCGGAGCAGCAACGGCGTGCGCCCTTGGCCGGCCTGTTCGCCGCAGGCGATCCGCAGGAGCGATTGTGGCCCATCCGATCATTACCCTGACCACCGACTACGGCACCCACGATCACTTGGCCGGTACGCTCCGCGGCGTCATTCTGAACATCAACCCCGACGCCACGGTCGTGGACATCACGCACCACATCACGCCGTATGACGTGCTGGACGGCGCGCTGACCATCGGCTCGGCGTACCGCTACTTCCCTCCCCGCACGATTCACGTGGTGGTCGTGGATCCCGGAGTGGGAACGGAGCGGCGGCCGCTGCTGGTCCGGGCGGACACGCACTATTTCATCGCGCCGGACAACGGGGTGCTGTCGCTTGTTTACGAACGCGAGGCGGCTCTGTCGGTCTATCACCTGACTCAGGAGCACTATTTTCTGCGGCCCGTGAGCCGGACCTTTCATGGCCGCGACATCTTCGCTTCCGTGGCCGGGTGGCTTTCCAAGGCCTGGCAGCCGGCGGCCATGGGCGAGGAAGTCACCGACTTCAAGCGCTTCAGCGTGCCCAAGGCCAAGAGCGAAAACGGCGCGGTCAGCGGGGTCGTGCTGCGCATCGACAATTTCGGAAACCTGATGACGAATCTGACGGCCGCCGACATTCCTGAAGGGCTTTTGAAAGCCGGCGCGGTGCAGATGCGCGTCGGCGATCGTGAAGTGAAGCGCCTGGTGGCGAACTTCGCGCAGGGCGACGCAGGGGAAGCCGTGGCGATTATCGGGTCGAGCGGATTCGTCGAAGTTGCCGTCAACAAAGGCAACGCGTCTCGCTTGCTGGCGGTCGGCCGTGGAGCGCGTGTGACGCTCGCCACGAACGGGGTCCAGGGCGAATAGTGCTTTCGGTCAATCGGAAAACTCAAGAGCCTGCATCCGGGAGCGGGTCCGCGGATCCAGCCAGTCGCGCCAGGCGTCGCCGAGCAGATTGAAAGCAAGGACGGCCATCATCACAGCAAGCGCCGGGAAAACCAGCATGTGCGGGGCGTCGAAAAGATGCCCGCGTGCGTCGTTCAGCATGGCGCCCCAGCTCGGAACCGGCGCCAGGACGCCCAGGCCGAGAAAACTCAGCGTGGACTCCGC
>DASPOW010000310.1:0-3069 GCA_035625855.1 Candidatus Methylomirabilota bacterium
GACGCTCACCACCAACCGCGGCACGGCCAACGTCGTCGCCGCGGATCCCATCAGCGCCACGCAGACCATCACGGTGGACGCCAACCCCTCGGGCCTCACCGCCGGCGACGTGATCGTGCACGACGGGCTCTCCGGCGCGCAGCCGGTTTCGCTCTTCGGCATCAAGTATCACCAGAACAACGCGACCACCGGCACCTGGCTCAACCTCAACCGCGCGACTTATCCCGTGCAGCTCGCCACGCCGCGCGTCAACGCCGGCAACGCCGCGCTCACGCCCGCCAACGTCCGCCTGGCCATCAACAAGGTGCGCAAGGCCCTGGGCATCAACCACATCGCCAAGCTCATCGCCTACATGGCCGTCGAGCAGGAGCACGCCTGGGAAAACCTGGGCATCACCGTCAGCCAGATCATCAAGGAAGGCGGCGGGGGCGACGGCAACGACCTCGATCTGCTGTTCAGCGGGCGCAAGACGATGAGCGGCATCCCCATCAAGTCCAGCGTCAACGCCGACCAGACCCGCGTGGATTTTCTGGACCTCTCCCACTGGGGCCGCGCCGTGCTGAAGGACATTGACTTCTTCGAGGTCAACGGCAACACGGTGTTCCCGATCTACGGCGCGAGCGGCGGCCTCGCGGCGAGCTACATCTTCTACTTCGACACGGCGTTCCAGGTGTGGAGCGACTCGCCGCGCAGCGGCGCGTTCATTGACACGCTGGCGCGGCCGTCGGGCTACTGAGGATAGGCGGAAGAGGAAGCGGAAGAGGCGGCCCCCGAACGGAGGCCGCTTCTCTTTGCAGCAGCAGCTTTATGCCGCTGCTGAACCGTCGGCCGCGGCGCTATTTCGGCGGCGGGGTCGTCGTGGTGCCGCCGGAGTTCTTCTTGCCCTTTTCGCCTTTCTTGCTGCCGTCCGTAGTCCCTTTCTTTCCGGCGTCTTTGCTTCCGGCGTCGGTCTTGGTGGCTTTCTTCCCGGAATCGGCTGTGCCGCCGGTCTTGCCGCCCTTGTGCTCTTTCGAGTCGGTGGCTTTCTTCCCGGAATCGGCTGTGCCGCCGGTCTTGCCGCCTTTGTGCTCCTTCGATGTCTTGGTGGCTTTCTTCCCGCTCTCTGAACCTTTCTTGCCGGTGTCGTCCTTCTTGTCGCCGGTCGTTTGGGCAAACGTCAGGCCGGCGCTCAAGACGAGCGCGGCCAGGAAAACAACGAATCTCTTCATGATCTCTCCTTTGCTGGGAACTCGGCAGCGCCGCTCCGGCAAACCGGGGGCGACACTCGCGCCTGGGTTCATGGCCCCTGGAACGCTCGTATTGATATAACAGGCGTCTCCCTTTTGGCAAGAACCAGCGAAGGCTCGCGTTACGCTTCGGAGCGAAAAAGAAAGCGGCCTCCGCGAGGAGGCCGCCTTCGTTCAAAGCGATCGCGCGAGGCTTATTTCGGCGGCGGGGTCGTCGTGGTGCTCGATCCCTTCTTACTCTTCTTGCCGCCCTTGTGCGCCTTCGATGTCTTTGTTGCCTTCTTGCCGCTGGTGCCCTTCGGGGGCGTCGTCGTGCCGTCCTTTTTGCTGTCGGTCGAGCCGCCGCCCGCCTGCGCGAATGCCAGGCTCGCGCTCAGCATCAGCGCAAAGACGAGCGTTAACAACTTCTTCATAGTTCCTCCCTCGTGAGGTTGCAGCGGGAACCTGGTCCGCTCAGGCGGGCCGGTAGGGCCCAAACCCAGTATCCATTGATACCCCTCGGGAACACAGCCCGCAAGCGAAATTCCGCGCGGGTATTCCAACCCGCGGGGTTTTCGCGCGCCCTCGCGTGCCGCAGCGCAGCGCACGGCGCAAGGAGAGATTCATGCAAACCGCATCCGGTTCGTGGGACGAAATCACCGGTCCGGTCGAGATGCAGCTTCAGATTGTCGCGGACAGTCCGGTGCACGTTCCCGATCTGCAGAACGCCGTGCCGGTGCTGCAGGGGCGCACGCCGGCAGTCGCCGTGTCCTTCGACGGGAAGGACACGCTGACCATCAGCCTGACGCTGTAGCGGCATGATTCGCGTGCTGCGCGAGACGCACGAGACGCCGGAGGGCGTCGCGCGGCGCCTCCAGCGCGCGGGCGGCGCAAACCGCTTCGGCGAGGCGAACTACCGCGCCGTGTGGGGCTGGAACCGCCTGGCGTGGATCGGCGGGAAGTTCGAAGAGCGCGACCCCGCGACGGGTTCCCTGGTGCGCGAAGTCGTCGAGCTGCGCCTCGAGCCGAAATACCCGGCCGTCAATCGCTGGCACATCGAGCGCTGGGTGCCGCCGGAAGCGTACGGCTCGCCGCGCGCGTGGTACGCGCAAACCACAGAATTGACCGGCGGCCGCAGCGTGCCAGCGCTCGGGCCCTATCCTTCCCGCGGCGAGTACGAGCATTGCTTCACGCTCGAAGGGCCGCGGGGGGAATTCGTGCAGCTCACGGCGAGCGCGGCGGAATGGATTGCGCGCGCGATCGAGTGGACGCGCCGCCAGCCGCGCGTCGCGCGCCGAAATGCGCTGGAGGCGCGCCAGGACAGGGAAGAGCGGCGCTACGACGCGTGGGCCTTCGATTTGCTCGACGACAGCGTCCCGGCATTTCACCGCCGCCCCTTCGTGACCATGTTGTAGCGGCGGCTTTACGCCGCTGCGCGGCGGGATAGACCCGCGGCTTCACGACACGCCATGAACGTCACGCGACTCGAAATCTGGATAAAAGGGATGCTGGCCGCGGCCGTGAGCGGCGGAGCCGGCGGAATTCTTACCGGGCTGGCGGCCGTGGGAATCGATCCGCAGCATTTCAACCTGCAGGCCGGCATGGGCGCGACGATGCGTATCGCCGCAGCCGCCGCGCTGATCAACGCGATCATCGGCGTCGCGGCTTATCTGCAGAAATCGCCGCTGCCCCAGGAATAGGAGGGCGCCTTGCCTGTCGTCGGCTCCAGCGCGTACAACACCGCGGGACAAATCACGGCGCTGGTTCGCTCGCTGCTCAACGACACGGCGGGGAATCTTTTCACCGACGCGGTGCTGCTGCCGTACGTCAACTCCGCCTACCGCAGCGTGCAGCGCGCGCTGGC
>DASPOW010000311.1:0-2196 GCA_035625855.1 Candidatus Methylomirabilota bacterium
GAGCACTGGATGGACACCGGAATGGAAGTGAAGGCCGGCGAGCGCGTCATCATAAGTGCGACGGGTAAGCTGCGGTACCTGGACGCGCCCGACGAGAATGGACCCGAAGGCCGCGCCCGCGGTTTCAAGGATCTGCTTCGCGCCCTGCCGGTCAACGACGCCGGACGCGGCGCGCTGGTCGCGCGCATCGGCGAAGCAGACATCGCCCAGCCGTTTGTGGTCCGCGCCCGCCGCGACTTTACTGCGCGCGTCACCGGCCAACTCGCCCTGGGAATCAATCAAGCGGCTAAGGACTCCGCCACGGGAACCTACCTGGTCCGAGTGGAGATTTATCCTCTGGCGCCCGGGGAAACGCCCGCGGGCCTCGTCGTGGTGCGCGACGTCGCGCGCATCGCCGGTGTGGATGCCAGGTTCTTCGCCAAGATTCCCCGCCGGGTCGCCGACAAACAGGGCGATCCCGGCGACATGGTGAATTTCATCATCATCGGCTCGGAGACGGGAATGCAGCAGGCCTTCCAGCTTGCGGGCTGGGTGCGCGTGGACCGAACCAAGAAAGAAGCGATCCTCCACGGCCTTCTCGCCAGCCTGTCGAAGGAAGCCTACGTGCAAATGCCCATGAGCGAGCTCTATCTCTTCGGACGGCCGCAGGACTACGGCTTCGCACATGCCGTGCCGCTGGAAGTCGTCAGGGAACGCCACCACCTGCGCCTCTGGAAAACGGACTTCACCGTGAATGGACAACCCGTCTGGTGCGGCGCGGCCACCCACGACATCGGCCTCGAACGCGACAACCGCAATGGCCGCCTCACGCACAAGATCGATCCGGACATCGACCTGGAGCGCGAATACGTCTCGAAAACACTCGGCGAAACCGGCGTCGTTGCGCAGCGCACCTATTTCCTCCCGGCCGACCCCGTGCTCGAGTCGCATACGGCAACCGGCGGCTCTTTTCATTCGAACGGCAAGGTGCTGGCCCTCCTGCTCGGGCAAAACGGCCGCGACCTCTCTGCCTCCCTTGCCTCGCTTCCGGCAAAGCACTGAGGCGCGCTCCCCGCCGCCCACCCTTTCTGAACGAAACGTTTCGAGCTTTTCCGCGTCCATGCCTTAAGAGCGGGTTCTCGGCCGCACTCCCTAACGATGATATTTTTTGCCGTGGAGCTTCCCTGATGAGAAAACTCACCCTGGCATGGGCTTGCCTGTTCCTCGCCGCTTGCTTGTCCTGCGCAATTCCTACTCTTCCTCAGAAACCGGCCATTGATCCCGCCCTCGCTCGCCAATACTTTGCGGAGGCGCGGAAGCTCTCCGAAGCCGACGGCGGCAGGTTGTGGGGCAAGCCGCTGTACGGGCCGATGCTGTTCGCCGACCCCGGCACGAGTTTCGTCGTCGCCAGCCAGGCGGATGCCGAGGGCAGACTGAAAGAGCAGGACGGCGTCTTCGTGGGAACACTTCCTCCGGAAGTGAATGTGGCGAACACCGCAACGGTGTGGGCCGGCGTGAAGTGGACCATGGTGATGTGGCCGCTCCCGTCAAGCCCCACCGCGCGCGCCCGCTTGATGATGCACGAGTTGTTTCACGCCCTGCAGGATTCCCTGGGCCTGCCCGCCGCAAGTCCCGCCAATGCGCACCTGAGCATGCTAGAGGGCCGCATCTGGCTGCAGCTTGAGTGGCGCGCGCTGCGGCAGGCATTGGCGCGCCCGGAAGCGCCGCCCGCCGAGCGCAAACGCGCTGTCGAGGACGTCCTGCTGTTCCGCCTTGCGCGCCGGGCGCTTTTCCCCAAGGCCGAAGCGGAAGAGCGCGGGCTCGAAATGAACGAGGGCCTTGCCGAGTACACGGGATACAAGCTCCGCGGCACGGCCGATGCCGCGACCGCCGAAGTCGTGATCGCCCGCCTCGGCTCGGCGCCGGACGAAACCTCTTTTTCCCGCTCGTTTGCGTACGCCAGCGGCCCCGCCTACGGAATGCTCCTGGATCTCGCCGGCGCGTCGTGGCGCAAGGGCCTCACGCCGCAATCGGACTTCGGCGAGTTGCTGCGCCAGGCGTATGGCATTTCGCTTCCGCGGGACCTTTCCGCTGCGGCCGCCGAGCGTGCCGCAATTTACGATGGCGTCGCGCTCCGCTGGTCTGAAACGCGGCAAGCAGAGCAGCGCAAAGCCCTCGCGGACAGCTATCGCAGGCGCCTCCTCGATGGGCCCGTGC
>DASPOW010000312.1:0-2197 GCA_035625855.1 Candidatus Methylomirabilota bacterium
TCTTCGGTATCCGCCCCGGGTCGAAGAAATAGCGCCCAAACCCGGTATGTTTCGCAAAATCCTTGTCGCCAATCGCGGGGAAATCGCCCTGCGAGTCATTTGCGCCTGTAAAGAGCTGGGAATCGCGACGGTGGCCGTGTACTCGGAGCCCGACCGCAACGCGCTGCACGTGCGGTTCGCGGACGAAGCGGTGTGTATCGGCCCGGCACGCAGCGCGGACAGCTACCTGAACATTCCCCAGGTGATCAGCGCCGCGGAAATCACCAATGTCGAGGCGGTGCACCCCGGGTACGGGTTTCTGTCCGAAAGCGCCAACTTTGCAAAGGTGTGCGAGGCCTCGGAAATCACGTTCATCGGGCCCAAGCCCGAGGTGATTGAGCTGATGGGAGAAAAGGAGCGCGCCCGGCGGGAGATGAAGGCTGCGGGCCTGCCGACGGTCCCGGGAAGCGAGGGGCTGATCGAGAATGAGGAGCAGCTGGCCAAGGAAGCGGGGCGCGTCGGCTTTCCGCTGATCATCAAGGCCTCGGCGGGCGGGGGCGGACGGGGAATGCGGGTGGTGCGGCGCAGCGAGGACCTTCTGAAGGCCTATGAAACGGCGCGCAGCGAGGCGCAACAGGCCTTCGGCGTGCCGGACGTTTACGCGGAGAAGTTCATCGAAAGGCCGCGGCATATCGAGTTTCAGGTGCTCGGGGACCAGCACGGCAAGGTGATTCACCTGGGGGAGCGGGAGTGCAGCATCCAACGGCGGCACCAGAAGCTGGTGGAGGAATCGCCGTCGCCGGCGATGAGCGAGAAGCAGCGCGAGGACATCGGCGGACGCGTGGTGCGGGCCATGCAGCAGGTCGGCTACACCAACGCCGGCACGGTGGAGTTCCTGATGGACGAGGACGGGGCACTGTACTTCATCGAGGTGAACGCGCGCATCCAGGTGGAGCATCCGGTGACGGAACGCGTGACGGGCGTGGATTTGATCAAGGCGCAGATCCGGATCGCGGCGGGGGAGAAGCTGGAGGCGGCGACGGGTTCGCTGAATTTCTTCGGCCACGCGCTGGAATGCCGCATCAACGCGGAAGACCCGGAGACGTTCGTGCCGTCGGCCGGGCGCATCACCGCCTATCAGCCGCCCGGAGGGACGGGCGTGCGGGTGGATTCCTCGGCCTACGCCGGGGCGTACATCTCCCCATATTACGACTCGCTGATCGCCAAGCTGATTACCCACGGGCGCGATCGCGGCGAAGCGATGGCGCGCATGCGGCGCGCGCTGGAGATGTTTGTCATCGAGGGAGTCAAGACTTCGATTCCGCTGGACCGGCGCATCCTGGCCAACGAAGACTTCGCCGCCGGCAAACTGGACACGCATTTCATCGAGAGGATGCTGGACACAGGAGCGAAGTAAGGCACATGCGCCTTGTGCTTCCCCGGCTCTATGTCATACTCGACGCATCGGTTGGCGCCTCAGGGGAAGTTGAAAAGGCCCGAATCCTCGCGGAGGGCGGCGTGCGCCTGGTTCAGTACCGCGCGAAAAAACAATCATCGGGAGAGCAGTTTCGAGCCGCGCTGGAATTGGTGAGGTATTTCGGCGGGCGCGGCGTGAGCCTGGTCGTAAACGACCGGGCGGACGTGGCCCGGCTTGCCGGAGCGGCCGGCGTTCACGTGGGGCAGGAAGACCTGAGCGTGGAAGACGCGCGGCGGGTGATGGGGTCCGAGAAGTGGGTGGGGATCTCCACGCACAATCCGGAGCAGGTGCGGCGGGCCGCCGAGACTTCAGCGGACTATGTGGCGGTTGGGCCGGTCTTTGGGACCAAGACCAAGGAGAACCCGGACCCGGTGACGGGCCTGGAGCTGATTGAGCGGGCGCGGGCGATGACGGAGAAACCTATCGTGGCCATCGGCGGCATCACAGTCGAAGGAGCGCGGCGGGCGTTTGCCGCGGGAGCGGATTCCGTGGCTGTGGTTTCCGATATCTGGCTGGCGCGCGACCCACGCGAGCAGATCCGGCAATACCTGGAGCTTTCATGAAGACGGCGTTGCTTGTGGCGCTGGGCATCGTGTCGGTGGCGTATTTCGTGTACTGGATGGTGGAGGCGCGCAAGGTGCGGCCGGATCATTCCGCGTCGCCGCGCTTTACATTCTGGATTCGGTCGCTGGTGGGTTTCGTGACCAATTTCCTGGACACGCTGGGAATCGGGTCGTTTGC
>DASPOW010000313.1:0-3970 GCA_035625855.1 Candidatus Methylomirabilota bacterium
GGCTGATCTTGATGATCTTGAAATCGTACTCCTTGCCCGGCTCGAGCGGGCCAGCGCTCTTGAGCGGCCCGCTCGAGCGATGGAAGCCTGCTCCGTCATCACGTCGCTTGCGTTCCTCGATTTCCGTGTTGTGGCAGAGCCCCTCGATGTTGTCGCCGAGTTCGACGAACGCACCGAAGACCGCGATGCGCGACACCTTGCCCTTCACGATCTGTCCGACCTTGTGCGACTTGAACCAGTCGCCCCAGATATCGTTTACCTGCTTGATGCCGAGCGAAACGCGGCGATTGTCGGCGTCGATCTTCAGCACTCTGGCCGTGACCGGCTCCCCGCGCTTGAAAACCTCGTGCGGGTTCTTGACGCGGCCGGTCCAGCTCACGTCGCCGACGTGGACCAGTCCGTCGAAACCGTCTTCGATCTCGACGAAGGCGCCGAACTCCGCGATGTTGCGCACCTTCCCGGTGACCACCGTGCCGACGGGATACTTTTCGGCCGTCTGCAGCCACGGATCCGGAAGCGCCTGCTTCATTCCGAGCGAAATGCGCCGGTCGCTCGGTTTGATGTCGAGCACGACGACTTCGACCTCGTCGCCAAGCTTCACGACCTTCGAGGGATGCTGGACCTTCTTCGCCCAGCTCATCTCGGTAGCGTGCACCAGGCCTTCCACGCCCTTTTCCAGTTCGACGAAGCAGCCGTAGTCCACAATCCCGACGACCTTACCCTTAACCTTGCCGCCTGCCGGATATTTTTCCTGCGCGGTCTGCCACGGATCCACCGTCAGCTGCTTAAGGCCGAGCGAGACGCGCTGCTTTTCCTTGTCGAACTTGAGAACCTGGACTTCGATTTCTTCCTCCGGCTTCACGACTTCGGAAGGGTGACGCACCCGGCCCCAGCTCATGTCGGTGAGGTGCAGCAGTCCATCCAGCCCGCCGAGATCCACGAAGGCCCCGTAGTCGGTGATGTTCTTGACCCGGCCGCGGACAACCTGGCCTTCGCTGAGTTGTTCGATCAACTCGGCGCGCTTGGCGTGCAGCTCTTCTTCGAGAAGCACGCGGCGGCTGACCACGACGTTGCCCCGGCGGCGGTTGAGCTTGGTGATGCGCACCGGAAGCTCTTCGCCGACCATGTGGTCGAGTTCCTGTGCGGGGCGCAGATCGACCTGCGAGCCGGGAAGGAACGCGCGCACGCCGATATCCACGACGAGGCCGCCCTTGATGCGGTCCACGATTTTCCCGGTCAGCGTCTCCTTGGCCTTGTACGCCGCGTCGATCTTTTCCCACATGCGGCGTCGCAGCACTTTCTGGTAGGAAACGATCGTGAAGCCTTCCTTGTGCTCGCCGGTGCGCTGAACCTCGATGACGCTGTTCGGCTCGGGACGCGGAATGTCGGTCTCCGTGAATTCGGCGGCGGGAATCAGTCCTTCGGTCTTGCCGCCGATGTCCACGACAACGCCCTGCTCGGTGTACGCCACGACCTTGACTTCGATAATCTCGTTCTGCGCCTGGGCTTCGTGCTGCTCGCCGTACTGCTCGAGGAGTTGCCCCATCTCTTCCGAGCCGGCGGCCTCCTCGGAGGAAGACGCCTCGGAGGGAGCCGCGTCGGCAGGGGTTGCTTCCTGAGGAGCCTCATGCGCGGCCTCAGTGGGGGCTGGTGCAGGCGCAGCTGCCGGAGCAGTTTCCGGCGAAGGGGTCGATTCGGCCCGCGCGTCTATGGGCGCGGATGTTTCCGCCGGTGTTGCCGTCGCTGCTTCGGGTTTTTCGTGATTTGCGTCTGGGTCGTGGGCTTGGGCGGGGGCTGCGGCCGAAAGGTTATCGTGGCTATGCGACATGGTTAATGGCCTCCGGTTGAACCGTATTCAGTGAACGAAAGTTCCTTGCGCTTGCCCAAACTCGGGATGTTTGCAAGGAGAGGATGCTGCGGGCGTCAGAAAACGCTGCAACGTCAGCACAAATGATACCCGGCGCTTCCGGCCGCTGTCAATGAAACGGAGAGCCGGATACTGTGAGGGAGTTTTGTGGCGAGGGGGCCTGATGGTCCCGCGATTGCTCATACCTAGAATCGGGAGCGACGCGCAAGCCAATGTGTGGCGGTCGAGGATATCTTGACTCGGATGGCTGAGATTAGGACGTCGTAAGGGCGACCCATCTGACGGCCTCAGGCGTTCGTGATGCCGAGCTTTCGGCGCGGCCTCAGGCTCTCGCGCGGCCGGCGGTGCGGACTTCGCGGCGGAAATCGGGCGCGTTGAGCTCGACGGTCTTGCACATCTCGTACAGCCGGGAACGAATTCGCGCGCCAATGCGATCTTCAAGTGCATCTTCGCGTACGATGATGCGTTGTTTCGACGGAAGCTGCGCGCCCGAGTCGCCCAAAACCTGGTCGGCGTAGTTCGTGGTGAGAATCGTTACCCGCTGCTCGTTGTAGCGGGCGTTCAGGATCAATCCGATGATATCCAGCACCCAGGCCGAGGGCTTGCTGGCGCCGAGGTCGTCGAGCACCAGAATCTCCGCCGAGCGGACCGGCTCGAGAACGCTCATCTCCGTCGTCTGGCTCTCCGCGTTGTAGCTGGCCTGGATTTCCTTCAGCAGTTCACGGTAGTCGCAGAACAGCCCTTGATGGCCGCGCTGCAGCAGTTCGCGCAACGCAGCCACCGCGAGATGCGTCTTGCCTATCCCGGAAGGGCCCATAAGCAGAAGGCCGGATTCGCCGGCGCCCGGGTAGTTGCGGACGAATCCTTCTGTTTGCAGCTTGGCTTGCGCCAACGACTGCACGTGCTGCGCCGTCCAGATCCTTCCATCGGCGAGGTCCGTAACGAAGCTCTCAAAATCGCAGTGCGCGTACCGTTTGGGGATGCGCGCCCGCTGGGAATGCAGCACCGCGCGCTCTTCAGCCCCGCATCCGCAAGCCACCGCGACTTTGCCCGTGAGGCCTTCCTTCCGCGGCACGAGCTTCCAGCCGGTCCCCTGACAGAACGGACAGTTCTTCGCGGCCATGCCATCAGCATACGTTCGGGCGCAGCCTCGCGGCAAGTTCAGGAATGTGTGAAAAACTGTGGAGAACGGCGGTGGAAGCCGCCCGCGCGCCGAACGTTAGCGCGCCGCCCTGTTCTTTGCCGGGACGATGGCGTGGCGCGGAGCGCGTTCCGCGGCTCGCGAAGCGACGCGCGCCAACTCTTCCTGCACCACCTGCGCGAACTCCGTCATCTGTTTTTCCATCTCGATCATTTTTTCGCGCATGTTCAGAATGATGTCGATGCCCGCCAGGTTCACCCCCATGTCGCGCGCGAGGGACAGGATCACCTCGAGCCGCTCCAGGTCCCGATCGGTGTAAAGCCGCGTGTTCCCCTGCGAGCGGGAGGGCTTCAAAAGGCCCACGCGCTCGTACAGCCGCAGCGTCTGCGGGTGCAGCTTGTAGAGTTCGGCTACGGCGCTGATCATGTACCCGGCCTTGGCGCGTTTTCTTGTTCGCGGCGACATGGCTTCAAACTCCCGCTTTGGTGAACAGGTCCTTGCGTGGATCCTCGGGCGCGACGTCCTGCAATTCCTTCATGATGGTGCGCACGCGCTCGTCCGCGGGGCGCGGCACGACAACCTGGACTTCGACATACTGGTCGCCGCGCGCCCCGGTGCGCGCGTTGGGAACGCCTTTTTCGCGGAGGCGCAGCCGCTGCCCGCTGTTCGTTCCCGGCGGAATCCGCACGAGGGAACGCCCGTCGATGGTCGGAACCTCGATCTTTGCGCCGAGTCCCGCTTCCGTGACCGTCAACGGTACTTGTACCTCTATGTTGTCGCCCTCCCGCCGGAAGAAGGCATGCTTTTCGACGTGGATGGTTATGTACAGATCGCCGGGAGGACCGCCGAGCAGGCCCGCGCTTCCTTTACCGGCTACGCGCAAACGGGCGCCGTCGGGCACCCCTTGCGGGATTCGCACCTCGACGGTATCGGTCCGGGGAACACGTCCGTCGCCATGGCAT
>DASPOW010000314.1:0-3110 GCA_035625855.1 Candidatus Methylomirabilota bacterium
ATGTGGTCGTCTATATCCGCGAACTCTTGCGCCGCGCCGGCTACGACGTTCATACCAGCAACAACCTGCGCGACGGCCTCATCCTCATGCAGGTCACGCGCTTCAACCTCCTGCTGCTCGGCGCCGACATCCCCGCCTCGCCCGCCATCGACAAGGCATTCCGTACCGCCTCCGGCGGAATCCCGGTGATTGAATTGGGAAGTGAATTCTCTACCCTCGAAGCCGGCGAAGCCACGAAGGACCTGCTGGACAAAGTCGCAGCCTGTCTGCATTCATGCCCAGTCGCCTAAGCCGTTCCTACCAGTGCGCCGTCAATGACGCTTTCCACTCGCGCCCGCAGCCAGCGATTCGGCTCATGGCGTCCTCGCAACCGCAGTTTAAGGTAGTTGTCCGTAAGAGCTTCGGTGAGCGGTGTGGCGCGGGCGCCCTCGCCCGCGCCCTCGTCGGCGCCGCCGGCCCCGCTGAGGTCCCAGTTACTCTTCAGGGTGATTGCCTCAACCTCTTTCCCCACAAACCCGCGCATGAACTCGAGCTTCTTGTCCGCCGCCAGCTCTCGCAGAATGCGGTTCCGCTCCCGGGCCACCTGTACCGGAACTTGATTCCGCATAGCCGCTGCCGGTGTGCCCGGCCGCGCCGAATAGGTGAAAACATGCAGGTAAGTAAACGGCAACTCCTCCACCATCCGCCGCGTAGCCTCGAACTCCGCCTCAGTCTCGCCCGGAAATCCGACCATCACATCGGCTCCGATCGCCGCCCCCGGCATGGCTTCCCGAATCTTCCCGATCTTCTCCCGATAGTGCCACGGCCGATACTTCCGGTGCATCCGCCGCAATACCGCGTCGCTGCCTGACTGCATCGGTACGTGCGCGTGCTTGGCAATTCGCGGCGACTCTGCAAACAGCGCAATCAGCTCGTCGCTCCAATCCATCGGCTCAACCGACGAAACGCGCAATTTCTCGAGCGACGTCTCGGCAAGGATGATGCGAATCAGCGACGCCAGTGTCGGCTTCCGGCTCCCGGCTCTCGGCTTCCGCAAAAATTCTGCCCCGGCCGCAACTGTCCGGAAGCCCGAAGCCGGAAGCCCGAAGCCGAGATCCCTCCCCCACCGCCCCAGGTTGATCCCGCTGATGACCACTTCCCGATACCCGCCCTCAACCAGCGAATTCACCTCGGCGATGACGCGATCTCCCTCCAGCGACCGGCTATGCCCGCGAACGTAGGGAATCACGCAGAACGAGCACCGGTTGTCGCATCCGTCCTGGATTTTGAGATTCGGGCGCGTGCGCTCCCCGGCAGCGTCGAAAACCGGGGCCGCAAGCAGCTCGGTGTGAGCAAAAATGTCGGAGACGAAGACGTCCCGCGGCGCGTCGGCAGAATCCCATCTCTGGCCCGAAATGCCCAGACTCTCCAGCGGAACAAAGGCCGGAGCCAGCACAGCGCCCGCGCCGCGATTCAGCGCAATCTGCGCTAACTGGTGCTTGTGCGAGTTTCCGACGACAAGATCCACCCCCGGAAGGACCGCAATTTCGTCGGGAGCGCGCTGTGCGTAGCAGCCTGTCACCACGATCCTGGCGTCGGGATTCTGCCGCTGCACTCGGCGGATGGCCGCCCGCGCGTCCTGATCCGCAGCCGCCGTAACCGTGCACGTGTTCAGCACGACCACGGCCGCCTGCGCCGCAGTCGAAGCCCGCGCCAGGCCGCACTCCTCGAACTGGCGTTCGAGGGCCGCGCCGTCAGCCTGCGTGGCGCGGCAGCCGAAATTTTCAACGTAGTAGCCGGGCACGTTCCTATGGTAACGCACCCTTCGGGACCGCAACGAGGCGCGGTCCGTCACACACGGGCACCAAAACCAGCACTCACAACCCCTGTGGGATCAGGCCGTAGCCGCCGTCCGCCGCGACTGGAAGCACTCCCGGCAAAACACCGGACGCCCTTGCGTTGGCCGGAATGGCACCGTCGTCTGCTTCCCGCATCCTGAACACACGGCCTGGGTTTCGACCTTGGTGAAGCGCTGCCCTTGCCCGGACGCCGGCGCCGCGCCGAGCACTGAGACCCGTTTGGCTTTGCAGGCCTTGCAACGCTTGGGCTCGTTCTTGAATTGCTTGTCGTGAAAGAACAGTTGCTCCCCGGCGGTGAAGATAAACTCACCCCCACAATCCACACACTGCAGCACCTTGTCCTGAAATTCCATCGAGGATGGCTCCCTTCGGCCCGTCTCCCCGCGCCCGCCGTGGGGAAAAACGGCAGGGTGCGAAGAAACTCAGGTTGTGTACATCCCCCCTCGTAAATTCCCTTGTGCTCGGCCCGCCACGCACCCGGACGGTGTGTGGTACAAACTATCGTGCTTGTATGCCGGAAGAGCTATGAATTATGAACCCCTAAGTCACTCCACTTGGCGGGGGCCAGATTAAGCAGAGCCGCCCCGGGTGGAGGCGGCTCTTTCAGGATTTAGTCCTGTTCCTTGCGTGTTTTCTTGCGGGCTCGCTTGCGAGCCAGCGCGGCCTTTACGCGCTTCTTCTCGCCGGGCTTCAGGTAAAAGGAGTGGCGCTTTACCTCCTTGATGATATCTTCCTGTTGCACCTTGCGCTTGAAGCGGCGCAGAGCGTTCTCGAGGGATTCTCCCTCTTGAAGCCTCACTTCTGCCAACTGACACACCCCCAGACTCGTCCCGTTTGGACCGAATAGTTATTGCAGGGTTTTGACCCCAAGTCAAGCGAAACCACCGGAATAGCTGCCCCGCAATTTCCGGCCGTACGGCCGGATCATGTTCATTTTGAGACGGTTAGCCGGGACAGGCCACCCACCATCCCATCCGCCGAACACGAGTGACTAGTCAATTCGGACGATGCTCAACCCGCCTGGCTCACCGTGCTCGGCGACCCTATCCTCGCCCCAACGAAGAACAGGAACAAGGCACTGGGCCACACCTGGAGAAAGAGCCGACCCAGTGAGAAGCGCAGGTGCCAGTTGAGATCGAGTGGAGTGATCAGATAGACCGCAAAATATCCGGCGAGCGTGAGCACCAGTGCCACATACCCCGCGCGAAACCCAGGCTGATGCCCCCGGTATTCCTTCCCCACAGCCAGGTACAAGCCAGCCAGCAGGACGGT
>DASPOW010000315.1:0-5216 GCA_035625855.1 Candidatus Methylomirabilota bacterium
AGATCGGACCCTACACGCTGCTGATGCAAACGGCCGACTCCAAGGCGGAGAAGACCTACACGGCGGAGCGCATGACGGTCGAGGTCTCGCGCGACAACAAGCAGCTCATGATGCTCTACCCGGAGCGGCGCTTCTTCAACACCAACGAGGAATCCGGAACGATGGTGGCGATTTACTCGACGCCGCTGCACGACCTCTATGTCGTGTACGCCGGGCGCAGCCCGGAGAACAACGTTCCAGTCATCCACGCTTATCTGAATCCCCTGGTCAAATGGATATGGTTCGGCGGCGTGGTCGTCGTAATCGGAACGATTGTGGCGCTACTCCCTAACCGGAGGCCCGTCCTCGCTTTGGCGAGGGTCAGCGAACCGGCGGTGGGAGGCCCGGGCCCGGAACGCGTGACGGCGCCGGCCGGGGTGCCGCGAAGCCATGACTAGACTAGGACGCGCTTTATTGGCAGCGACGCTGGTCGCCGGGAGCATCCCCCTGGTCGCCACCGACGCTTCGGCTCAACAGCCCGACCGCGTCAAGGAACTCGGGGCGAAGATTCGTTGCATGTGCAACGGGTGCAACGATGCGGCGGGGAAGTGCTATCACGTCGGGGGTAATTTCTCCGGACCGTGCGACACCGCAAAAGCGATGCTGAAAGAGCTTGCCGAACGCGTGGCCCGGGGCGATTCCGATGATTTGGTGATGCAATCGTTTGTTCAGGAGTACGGCACCGGCGTGTACATGGAGCCGCCGAAGCAGGGAATCGGGCGCGTGGCGTGGCTGATTCCCAGCGTGTCTCTGATCGCCGGGGCTGCGCTGGTGATCCTGGTGGTCAGGCGGTGGCGAGAACGGCCCGCGATGGTTGCGGCGGGGCATGCTGCTGCGCCGAAAGCCTCGGAGGACTGGCTCGAGCGGGCCCGGCGCAGGGCTGACCGGGAAACCGAGGACTGAGATGGGGCTCCCTGGCATGTTATGGATTTTCGCCGGAGGAGCCGATACCGCCGTGCTGCTGGCCTGCCTGGCGCTGGCGGCCGCGACGATGCTGTTCGTTTTCTGGGTCCATTACGAGCCGGCGGACTTCGCCCGGCTGCGTTCGCGTCTGGACGAGCTTATGGACCGCCGCGATACCATCTACGACAACCTGCGCGACCTGAAGTTCGAGCACCGCGCGGGCAAGTACGCCCCCAAGGACTACGAAGAAATGAAAGCGGCCATGGAAAACGAGGCGGCGCTCGTGCTTTCAGAGCTCGATCAGGAATCGGCCCGCGAAGTTGCGCGCAATCCGGGAACTCCACGGAAGCGCGCTCCGGCCGGGGGAGGCGAGGCGTAATGCGGTTCCCGCGGATGGCCGCTCCGGCTGTTCTGGCCGGGTTGCTCCTCGCGCAGGCGGCGCGGGGAGGAACCCTGCATGGAACGGTGAAGAATGGCACGACGGGGGCGCCGGCGGCCGGTGTGCCCGTCCTTCTTCTCTCGCTCCAGGGCGGCATGGAGACCGTCGCCAATACCAAGACAGACGCTCGAGGCGCTTTTCAGTTCGACAGCCCGGGCGTCGGCGAGAGGCCCATGCTGGTGCGGGCCGTCTATCGAGGGGTGAACTTCCACACAGCGGCCCCGCCGGGGCGTGACGCGATTCAGGTCGAAGTCTTCGAGCCCAGCAGCGACTCGAAGATCGTCACTTATCCATCCCGGGTGGTGATCTTCCAGCCAAACGGGCCCAAACTCCTCGTCGGCGAGGAGTTCTCCGTGCGCAACTCTTCGAGCCCCCCGCAGGCGTATTTCCGGACCGACGGAAACTTCGAAATCGAACTGCCGGACAAGG
This sequence comes from Candidatus Methylomirabilota bacterium, assembly GCA_035625855.1. GTDB lineage: Bacteria > Acidobacteriota > Terriglobia > Acidiferrales > UBA7541 > Acidiferrum. The sequence goes on from DASPOW010000315.1 coordinate 1,811, forward strand.
CCGAGTTGCAGCAGGTCTCCGCCTGGGGGCCATCCGCGATGCCCGTTGTGCAGGCAACCATCGAGCACGGAGCCAACAAGTACGCGATCGCGTTTGCATTTCGGCCCGGCGAGAACGGAGTGCGTCTGTCTTATCTACTGCCGTATACCGGGAGCAGCTCGATTCGTCTTCCGTCCCGCTACGCCGTGGAGAACTTGCTCGTTGCCGCCCCTCCCGGAGTCGAGGTGCGCGCCGACGGTTTGCAGCCGGCCGGCACCGAGCAGGGAATGAACCTGTACCGCGGCGGCGCGCTCAGTGCCGGACGAACCCTTGAGATTAGTCTCTCAGGACAGGGCTCAGCCGTTGCAGCCGGAGACGGCCAGGGACAGGAGCCCTCGGGAGGCGGGCCCGACGGCAGTCCGAACATTCAGGTGATTCCGAGCCGTCTCGACGTTCTGAAATGGCCGGTCGTCATCGGGTTTGCGGGGTTGTTTGCCCTGGGCGCCATCTTCCTCCTGAGAAGACCCGTGCCCACAGGCATGGCGCCGCCGCCCGCCGCGGAAACTCCATCGGTTGGCAAACGCGCAGGAGAAAGCCGCGGATCCCATCCGTCCGCCAGCGTAGCCCAGGTCGACGCGGAAGTGACTACGAGTCTCGACGCCCTCAAGGACCGGCTTTTTCGCCTCGAGTTGCGCCGCCAGGCGGGAACGATCTCCGAGGAAGAATACGCCAAAGAGCGCGCGAAGGCCGAACAGGTCTTGCGCGAGTTGGTACGTGGCTGAGGTCAGGATGCGGAAGTTGCGCACGCCTCCGGCGGCACCGGGAGTTGCGCCCGAGGCAGCGGAGTGACGCTCGGCGATTCCGCGGTGGGGCTGCGCTGCAGCCAACTGGAAAAGCGCTTCGGGAACCTGGTCGCCCTGCGGCGCGTGGACCTGGAGATCGCGCCCGGGGAGACGGTCGTCCTGGCCGGACACAACGGGGCGGGGAAGTCCACGCTGTTACGATTGGCCGCCGGGCTGACGCGACCCACCTCCGGCAGGGTTTTCATCGGCACTGCGGAGGTTCGCGAGCCGGGAAGCGCGCGCGCCGTTGGCTTCCTGGCTCACCAGACCATGCTCTACGACGAGCTGACAGCGAAAGAGAACCTGGTCCTCTTTGCGAAACTCCTGGGCGTGCCGGAGCCTGTGCGGCGGGCGGAGAATCTTCTTGCGGAAGCCGGCCTCGGAGAACGCGGAGATTCGCTGGTGCGGACCTTCTCCCGCGGGATGCGGCAGCGCCTGGCGCTGGCTCGCGCCCTTCTGAGCCGCCCCCGCGTGCTGCTGCTCGACGAACCCGGCACAGGCCTCGACGCGGGCGGCCTGGCATGGGTGGCGGGGACGCTCCATGAGTTGCATCGCGACGGCGTGACGACAGTCATGAGTCTCCACAGCCAACCGGAGCTGGCTGCGGTCGCGACCCGCGCGGTGCGTCTGCAAGCGGGCAAGGTCGCCGCCGATTCAGCGGCCGGGCAAGCTCTGGACGCGGTCCTGGGCATGGGGGCCTGCTGAATCATGGGACTCGCGCGTGCGACTGGGATTCTTCTGGGAAAAGAGCTTCGGACCGAGCTGCGTTCGCGGGAGCTGGTAACCACGACGGCGGTTTTCGTGCTGCTGGTCATCGCGCTCTTCAGCTTTACCTTCGATCCGAGCTCGGCGGAATCGCGGCGATTCGGCCCGGGACTGTTGTGGCTGGCGTTTCTTTTTGCGGCGTCGCTGATGCTCCAGACCTGCTTCCTGCGCGAGCAGGCCAACGATACCTTGAGCGGATTGCGTCTCTGTGTCGGCGATCCCTTTGCCATTTTCCTGGCGAAGCTCGCAGCGAACGCCTTGTTTCTTTTGCTGACCGAGCTGCTGCTGCTGCCGGTTTTTTCCGTGCTATACAACGTGCCGATTCTCCGCGTCTGGCCGTCTCTCGTCCTGGTGTTGCTGGTTGGAGACGTGGGCATCTGCCTGACAGGGACGGGCATGGCGGCGATCTCCGCACAGGCTCGCATGCGGGAGCTGCTCCTGCCGCTGCTGCTTCTGCCGCTGCTGACGCCGGTGTTGATTGCCAGCACGGAAGCAACGGCAGCGCTGCTCTCCGAGAATCCCGTACTGCGCTGGGACTGGCTGGGGATTCTGCTGGCATTTGACGGAGTGTTTTTGACAGTCCTGTGGCTCTTCGGCGAGTATCTGCTCGAGGAATAGAGCTGCGATCGGCGCGCGCCGGGTCTGCCGGCGTGGCGGGAAGGAAACGTGATGGGCAAAAGGATCGCCGGCGTTGTCGTGCTGTTTCTTCTCCTCGCCTTGACAACATATCTGGCGTTTTATTACGCGCCCGTCGAGCGGACCATGGGGGTGATCCAGAAGATTTTTTACCTCCACCTGCCGAGCGCGTTCACGGCATTCATCGCCATGGGCATATGCTTCACCGCGAACCTGCTGTACGTTTTTCGCCGCGCCCCGAAGTGGGATTGGCTGGGAGTGTCCGCGGCCGAAGTTGGGCTGCCGTTCATCACCGTGGTTCTGATCACCGGCCCCATCTGGGCGCACCCCGTTTGGGGAGTTTGGTGGACATGGGACGCGCGGCTGACGCTGACGCTTGTTCTCTGGCTCCTCTATGTGGCCTACCTGCTACTGCGTTCCATGATCGAAGAGCCGGACCGGCGCGCGCTGCTGAGCGCCCTTTTCGGCATTTTTGCGTTTCTCGACGTGCCGCTGGTCTATTTTTCGATCCGCTGGTTTCGGACGCAACACCCGCAGCCGGTCATCCTCGGCGGACCCGGCTCCGGTCTGGAGCCGCGCATGAGGGTTGCGTACCTCCTGGTTTGGGCGGCGTTCACCGGCTTGTTGATTCTGCTTCTGCGCTCGCGCTACCGGTTGGAGGCGATGCGCGCGGACGTGGAAACCCTGCGGCGGGAAGTGGAGGGACGATGAAGAACCTGGATAGCGTGCTAGCGGCATATCTCGCCGGCTGGGCGATTTTCTTTTTGTTCTACCTGAGTGTGGAGCGCCGCGCAGCCGCCCTGCGGGCGGAAATCGAGCGCCTGAAGAAACTCGTCGAAAAGGGGCGCTAGGTTGACGTCCAAGAAGCGCGTAGGCATCGTGCTGTTTCAGCTCGGCGGCCCCGATTCGCTCGACAGCGTTGAGCCTTTCCTGACGAACCTCTTCCTTGACCCGGACATTCTTCCGCTCGGTCCGGCCGGCTTTCTTCGCGGTTTCATCGCGCGGCGTATCGCCCGGGGACGCGCCGGGCTCGTGGCTCAGAAGTACGCCGAGATTGGCGGGCGCTCCCCCATTCGCGCGCTCACGGAGAGACAGCGCGACCGCCTGGCCGAAGCTCTCGCGGCGCAAATGGACCCGGTGGTGGTGATTGCCATGCGCTACTGGCACCCGCTGACAGGGGAAGC
>DASPOW010000316.1:0-5184 GCA_035625855.1 Candidatus Methylomirabilota bacterium
GATGCCGAGCTGCGCTCCCACCTCGAACTTCTTGTCGCGGAAAAGATTCGCGGGGGTTCGCCTCCCGCTGAAGCCCGCCGCGCGGCCCTTCTCGAACTCGGAGGGATGGAACAGGTCAAAGAGGACGTTCGCTCCTCGCGACCGGGCTTCTGGCTTGACGCCTTCGCACAGGACTTGCGGTTCGGCTTTCGGATGCTGCGCAAGGATCGGGGTTTCACCGTAGTGGCGGTGCTCATCCTCGCCCTCGGCATCGGCGCCGTCACCGCGGTTTTTACGATTGCCGACGCTATCTTCTTGAATCCGCTTCCATCGGTAAGAGACGTCGCGCGCCTGGTCCGCCTGCAGGAGACGCTGCCCGACGGCAGTTGCTGCAATCTTCCTCCGGCGAACTATCGCGACCTTCAACAATCCGGAACGTTTTCAGATATGGCGGCCTACTATTGGAAAGACGCTGTGGTTGTTGCCGATGCCGTTCCAGAGGCCGTTACAACGGTCCACGTTTCTCCGGAGTTCTTCGGTTTAGTCTCCGGCCATCCCGCCATGGGCCGCACGTTTCTTCCCGACGAGCAGAAACCGGGCGCTCACGTGGTGGTTCTCAGCCACGGGTTTTGGCAGGGCCGTCTTGGCGGCGACCTTCACGTCTTGGAGAAAACACTTCGCCTGGACGGCGAGGACTATTCTGTCGTCGGGGTCATGAGGAGGGATTTCGACTACCCTGCCGGCGCGGAGCTCTGGATGCCTCTCGGGTTCAGCGCAGCCGACTGGGCTTCGCGGTCGCCAGGACGTCTTGCCGTCATCGCGCGTCTGGCGCCGGGCTTCACCATTGGTAGGACGCAGAACTCCGTCAACATACTCGCAGCCCGAATCGCCCTGGAATACCCCAACGACAAGCAAGCTTCCAGCATCCACATCTTGGACTTGCGCAACCAGATCAATGGGAATCTCACGCCCCTTTTCACTATGACCCTTCTCGGAGCAGCCTTTTTTTTCCTTTTGCTCGCCTGCTCCAACGTGGCGAATCTCCAGCTGGCACGCGCCAGCGCGCGACGGCAGGAGTTCGCAGTCCGGTCCACACTGGGCGCAGGACGCGGCCGCATCGTCCGGCACCTCATCACGGAGAACCTACTTCTCGCCTTGCTGGGAGGCTGTGTCGGCCTCGTATTCGCGCAGGCCGCTCTGCAGCCACTCTCGGCGGCGATGCCACCGGAGACCGCCCGCCAAATCGCCGGCTGGAGCAACCTTCAGATCAACTCCCGGGTGCTCCTGTTCGCTTTCGGCATCACGCTCTTGGCCGTACTTCTTTCCGGCCTTGCCCCCGCTCTCCGCATCGGAGGGTCCGGACTTGCTTCTGCCATCAGTGACGCCGGCAGGAAAGTGTCAGCCAGCCCGGCATCACAACGCCTGCGCAGCGTCTTCGTTGCCGCGCAGGTCTCCCTCACCCTCATTCTTCTGGTTGGCGCGGGGCTCATGATCCGTGGTTTGTACAGCATGCTCGCCGCAGCCGGCGATTTCGAGCCGGCGACGCTGTATACGATGCGGGTCATTCTGAAGGACGCGCGCTACCCCGATGCCCGGCGCCGCGCGAGCTTTTATGAGCAGGCTCTTGCGCGCCTCGGAGCCATTCCCGGCGTGTCCTCGGCGTGCCTTTTCTCCAGCCCCCCACTCAGCAATAACGAAGTCATTTGGTGGACAATCAGCGTTCCGGGCCAATCGCCCGGCGCGACGCGCGAAGGCGTGATTCTGCAAACGGTGAGCCCCGGCTACTTTCAAACCTCCAAGATCGTGCTACACGCCGGCCGTGACTTCTCCGATCAGGACACGGCAACGTCGCTGCCGGTCGCGGTCGTGAGCAAAAACCTCGCTCGCCGCGTTTGGCCCGGCAGCGATCCCCTGGGTCGGCAGTTGAAACTCGGTCCGTCTGATTCGAAGGAGCCCTGGTTAACGGTCGTCGGGGTCGCGCCGGACATTGAGTTCGACTGGACCGACAACCAACCGGAGCTTGCGGTATATGTGCCTTACCGTCAGTCACCCCCGCCCATGGCCTATCTGGCGCTTCGCGCGTCGGCGAAGCCGGCCGATATCATTCATCCGGTTCGGCGAGCAATTGCCGCCGTTGATCCCGACTTACCCCTGTATGAATTCCACACTCTCGAGCGCGGGCTCTCCGGTTCGATCGGTGGATTGCTTTGCATCGGCGGGATGATGACCGCCCTCGGCTTCATTGGCCTGTTCGTTGCGGTGATTGGCGTCTTCGGTGTGATGTCTTTCGCGGTCGGGCAGCGTACCCGCGAGATCGGCATTCGCATGGCCCTCGGAGCACGTCCCGGCGATGTACTCCGACTCGTTTTTCGTCGTGGTAGCCTGCTCTGCGGAATCGGCCTGCTTCTGGGATTACTGGGCTCGCTTGCGCTTGCACGGCTCGTGGGAGCGTTCTTCTTCGGCGTGAGCCCATTCGATCCGTCCACGTTCATGACCGTCGCCGGGGTGCTTACGGCTTCAGCCCTGCTGGCCTGTTATATCCCGGCGCGTCGCGCCACCCGCGTCGACCCGGCTGTCGCGCTACGCTACGAGTGAGGCAGTGAAACGAAGTTGCGTTTCGGGCGTCTGAACTCCGAGCGCGGCACAGCGTCCCTGCGCAGGTTGCCGGGCTGTTTTCGTTGTAACGTTACCTACAAAGGAGTCGCACTGATGCGCTATCGCAGCCTCGTGCTTGCCGCCGTCCCGCTCTTTCTTGCTTTCGCCGCCTTCGCAAAATCCGCCGCCGATGGCGAATTCAAGCGTACCCTGGCCGCCCCGCCTAACACGGCGGTCTCAATAAGCACCGGCGCAGGATACATCCACGTTTCGGAAACCAGTGGAGACCAGATTTCCGTCACCGGACACGTCTATGTCAGTCGCAGTTACCACGGCGACGCCGATGCTCGACTCAGAGAAATCCTCGCCAACCCGCCTATCAGCCAAGAGAACGGCAGGATTCTCATAGGGCCGCACCACAGCGAAAGCTACCGGGACATTGCTTTCGACTTCGACGTGGTATTGCCGAAAAGTGTCTCCCTTGCAGCGGCGACGGGAGCCGGCGAAATCCGCGTGGCGGGAATCCCGAGTGTTTCTTCGATCAGTTCCGGCGCGGGCAATGTCGACCTTGAAGGCGTAAGCTCCGGCCTGAAAATCTCGACCGGCGCAGGCAACATCCTAGCCAAGGGCACTCCTGCGGCTGACTGGACGGTTCATTCCGGCGCGGGCAATGTGACCCTCGAATTCGGCAGCAACGCGAAGTTCAATCTCAACGCCAGCAGCGGTTCCGGCGGGATTCACGTCGAAATGCCCATCCTCATGCAGCAGACCGACTTCGGAAATTTCCACGTCCGGGGGCAGATTAACGGGGGAGGGCCCGAGGTTCGCATCTCGACGGGGAGCGGCCGGATTCACATTCGCTGATTGTTAAGCTTATCCTTCCCCGCCCTCCTCCGCTTCGGGGTGAAATGCGCAGGCGTGCCACTCATCGTCGTGCATGTGCGCCTCACAAAACCACTGTTCGCACTTGACGCATTGCTCGGCTGCCGCCTTCGCGCATGATTCCTGAGTCAAAGAGGTCCCTTGGCAAACCGCCGCTTGTTTCGCCTGCATGCCCCACCTCTCTCAGCCCGCATTCTACTCCTCTGACCAACCGGACGGTTGTAAACAAATAACCAAGTCGCGGCCTCACCCTTTCCCGAACTCGTAGTTACATTCGCCGCACAACGGGACACTTTTCAAGCAACTTTCCTGCTTGTTCGGGGGTTCTGATTAAGCAGGTGAGACGCAAGGGGCTGGGGGCGTGTACGGACGGGGCTCTGCCTCGTTCAATTCCAACTGGGGTGTTACATGAAAAACAACTTCTGGCTCGTTGTCGTTCTTGGACTCACTCTGCTAGCCCTTCCGGCCCGTGCTCAGCAACTTGACGCCGCGTTCGGGGTCGGCACTACCTCAGCGCCTTCCGCTTCCGATGCCACTGGCAAGTTCTTTCCGCAGTCCATGGGAGGCGGCGCTTCCCCCGCCTTCAGTGCAGACTTCCTCTTTATCCATCACTTAGGGGTCGGATTTGATGTCAACTGGCGCGCGAGCCAGAACATCTACGCCGGCGTGCAGCCGTTCCGACCTGTACTTTACACGTTTGACGCGGTCTGGGCGCCCCGCATCAGCAGGCAGGTCTCCGGTGAACTCCAGGGCGGCATCGGCGTCTCTGCCACGCGCTTCTACCAGCCTTTTCTAAGCTGCAACTTGTTTACGTGCACGGACTTCAGCACGGTGAATCACTTCGCAGGGCATGTAGGAGGCGGAGTGCGTCTGTACATCTGGCGCAACTTATTCCTCCGCCCGGAGGTGCACGCTTACTTCATTCACAACAATGTCGAGTTCAGCGGCGCCCATCTCATCCGCTACGGCGTATCCATCGGGTATTCGTTCCGGGGAGACGAGGAAGATCGGGGCCGCCGCCATTGAAACGTGCACTCCCGAGGCGGGGCCATCTTTCCGCCCTGAAGGCCCGTCCGCGCGCGCCGCTCAAGCGATTACCGCGACGGTCTCCACGACACGTGCGCCGAGGAACTGATCGCCGCGGATCGTGGCGCGGCGGCGCGCTGCCTCGCCGCGGAGCCCGCGGGTGAAAATCTTCCAAGCATCCTCGCCGCGAATGCTCACATGAGCGTCGGCGGCTGCATTGCTGCCTGATAGCAGCTCCCACTTTCCCGCCGTGCGGCGCAGCACCCAATGCCCTCCGCCTTCGCCCGTTAAGGTGATTTCGACCGTGGTGCCCTGGCTCGCATCGATGTCGCGAAAAGCGTGCGGCAACGCCCGTACGAACGTGTCGAGCACGGGCGCGAAGACGCGCGTCTCGTACAACCCAGGCCGGTGCGTCGCGTCCCGAATTTGCTGCTGGTGATGCCAGCGCTCGGTGTACTCGCGGGCCACGTCGAGCCACTGCGGCTGCGGCTCGTCGCCAGCCCAGCTAACCGGCCCTCCCACAACAAGCGGATCAAGGGACATGAAGTACGCGTCGGCTTGCTTTCCCACATGCTCGGTCAAGTCGCACAGCACGCGCGAGCTCATCCGTTGTGCCGCGGCCACCCAAGATTCATTGAGCTGGTTCACGAACCCCACCAGACCGGCCCAGCCCGGCTCCGGCTTTCCCGCGCTGTGGCCGTC
>DASPOW010000317.1:0-7323 GCA_035625855.1 Candidatus Methylomirabilota bacterium
GCTGGCCGGCGTTTACAAGACTACGCTCGCTGTCAGCGAGGCGATGTAAAGCACTGGAAAGGGCTTCCGGCGGCGCGTGTAAGCCAGATTTTCCCCGGCGAGGGTTACGGCTTCCTGGCCTCCGCGGACGGGCGACAGATCTACTTTCACAAGAACAGTGTTCTTGGGCGCGCCTTTCCCCGTCTGAAAATCGGCGCGACCGTTCGCTTTGCCGAGGAGCAGGGAGAAAAAGGTCCGCAAGCCAGCACGATCCACGTCGTTCCGCCGCAAGGGGCTCCGGAAGCCGTCGAAGAGAACGTGGCTTGACCGCCGGACTGGCTCTTTCTAGGATGCCCGCACCCGGCCGGAATCCTTCATCGCGCCCCAGGTACCTTCGCAAGAACGCGGATCACTGGCTTGCGGAATCTTCCGCGTGCAGATTGCTGGACTCGTGCTGGTCCCTGCACTCGAAGCACACAAACATCTGGCACCACGTGCATGTCTCGGCGTGCTTTTCGCAATAGTTCCTGCGGCACTCGCAGCATTGCCTCGGGGCATTGGCGGTACAGCCTGCAACGGCGCATTTCATAACAGGAATGCTACCTCCACAGCGCCAAAGCGGTCTATAGAGACGCTTCCCTGGGTGAATCCCCCGTGAGCCAGCTCCGCAGCCATTTTCGGTCAGGCTCAGCATCGGGGCTCTTCCGCGCCTCGCGTATGGGTGTACCGCGGAAGCGCGCCCTTACGTTGACCCTGTTTTCGTCCGCGGGTAGCATCGGGAAGCGCCCATGAATTCGCAGAAACTTCCTCCCGGCCTTCCGCCGGGTGCGCGAGGCCGCCATTTCCGCAACCTCCGCGGCGATGCCCTCGCGTATCTCACCCATCTCTTTCGCACCTACGGCGACATCGTCACCCTGCGTTACCTCAACTACCGCATCTTTTTCATCAGCCATCCCGATCTCATCGAAGAGGTTCTCGTCACCCAGTCCAAGAAATTCTTCAAGGGCCGCATTCTCCGCGCGAACCGCCGCCTCTTCGGCAACGGCCTGCTCACCAGCGAAGGCGATTTCTGGCTGCGCCAGCGCCGCCTTGCCCAGCCCGCTTTCCACCGTGCGCGCATCGCCACCTATGCCGAGACAATGGTCCGCTACGCCAAGCGCCATCTCGATTCCTGGCGCGATGGCCGGGAACTCGACGTCCACCAGGAAATGATGGGCCTCACGCTGCAAATCGTCGCCAAGACGCTGTTCGACGCCGACGTGGCCGGCGACGCTCGCGAAGTCGGCCGCGCTCTCGAAGTGCTCATGCACCTCAACACCAATTTCCGTAATCTCGTCTTGATTCCCGCCTGGGTTCCCACTCCGCGCAACATTCGCAGCTTGCTCGCCGTTCGCCGCCTCGACCGCATCATCTATCGCATCATCGAGCAGCGCCGCTCCTCAGGCCGCGACGCCGGCGACCTTCTCTCCATGCTTCTCGCCGCCCGGGATGAAGACGGGTCGCGCATGACCGACCGCCAGCTCCGCGACGAAGTCATCACCATCTTTCTCGCCGGACACGAAACCACCGCCATCAACCTTTCCTGGACCTGGTGGCTTCTTGCCCGGCACCCCCGCGTTGAGGCCAAGCTTCACGCCGAACTAGATTCCCAGCTCGCCGGCCGCTCTCCTTCGATGGACGATTTGCCCCGGCTGCCCTATCTCGACCGCGTCCTCGCGGAATCCCTGCGGCTCTACCCGCCCGCGTGGGGTATGGCGCGCTTGGCCGTCGAAGAGGCCGAAATCGGCGGCTACCGCATTCCCCGGGGCGCCGGCATTTCGTTCTCCCAGTGGGTCGTCCACCGCGACCCGCGCTGGTACGACAACCCCGAAGAATTCCGTCCCGAGCGCTGGGAAAACGACCTCGTCAAGCGAATTCCGCGGTTCGCTTATTTCCCCTTCGGCGGAGGCCCTCGCCAGTGCATTGGCAACGGCTTTGCCCAGATGGAGGCTGCCTTGATTCTCGCGACCATCGCCCAGCGCTTCCGCCTGCGCCTCGTTCCCGATCACCCGGTGGTTCCCATGCCCACCATCACCCTGCGGCCGCGCCACGGCATTCGCGTTATCCTCGAGTCGCGCACCGCGGAGCCCGCGGCCGCACTCCAGGCCGCCCATTCCTCCGTGCCCTGAGTTTTGCCCGGATTATTTCAGCCGGCCGTCAGCCGGCCCAGCAGTGTCCGCGCCTGAATCACTTGGAGAATCGAATCGCGCGACAGCATTCCCACGATCCGCGAGCTCCCGTCGCCGCTTCCCGCAATCACCGGCATCTGATTCACGTCCGCGCCCAGCAGTCGTTCCAGCACTCCCTGCAGCGGTTCCTCCGGCGAAGCCGAAAGAACCTTTTCCCGCGGGATCATCACCGACTGCACCGAATTGTGCGCCCACTCTTCCCGCCCCACCGAGTTCAGCGTGTGCACGCTCACCATTCCCAGCAGCCGCCCGTCTTGCAGGACCAGGTGGCATCGCCGCCCCGTACGCAGCACTTCCGCACCGTACTCCTCGAGCGAAATGTCCCGCGGCACGGCGGGAATCTCGTGGCTCATCACGTCCGAAGCGTGCAGCCCGGACAGCGCATCGTGAATCGCCACTTGCGCGACGCTTTCCTGCGCCGCGGTCAGCAGGAACCATCCGATAAACGCCAGCCACACCCCGTTGGCCCACTGCCCGCGCATGAGGAGCAGCCACAGGCCGCCCAGAATCAGCGTGTAGGCGAAGAGTTTTCCGACCGCGCCGGCGATTCGCGTCGCCCGCGAATAGCTCTTCGTCACGCTCCAGACAATCGCCCGGAAGAGGCGCCCGCCGTCCAGAGGAAACCCGGGAATGAGGTTGAACACCGCCAGGGAAAAGTTGATGTAAGCCAGCCAGGACGCCTGCGCCCCCACCATTTCGTGATACGGCAGAAGTTTCGTCAGGCTCCAGAAGACGCCCGCAAGAAAGAAGCTTGCCAGCGGCCCGGCGACGGCGATATTGAATTCCTGCATCGGGCTGCTGGCTTCACGCTCGATTCGCGCCAGGCCGCCGAACACAAACAGGGTGATTGATCGCACCGGGATCTTGTACCTTCGCGCCACCGCGCTGTGCATCAGCTCGTGGAACACCACCGAGCCGAAAAACAGCAGGCTCGTGAGGATTCCCGCGGTCCAGTGCTGCAGCTCGCTCCAGTGCGGATGCTCCTGCTTGTACTGCGTCGCCAGCGAAAGGGTGATCAGTACGAAGATGACGATCCAGCTTGCGTGCAGGTAGATGGGTATCCCCAGGATTCGTCCGATGCGCAGTCCCGGTCGCGCCGCCATGGAGGGTGCCTCGCTTGAGCCCTAAGCATACATCCGCCGGCCGTTCTGTACGACGCTCCTCCGGCTGGTGCGCCGCGCGCTTTTCGCTCGGCGGCAGTCCGCCGCGCGTAACCCGCGCCACGCTGTGTTTTCCGCCCCACGACACTTGCTCTATGGCGGTTTTCTAACCCCTTATTTCTCAACGGGCTGAAGTTGGCCGCTCTCCTGCTGTGCCCCTCCACGCACGTCGCTTACGCGGAGGCTCATCATGGACACAATCTTCCGGCTCCTCGCACTCTTCATCGCCACAGCGCTCGCAGGCGCCTTCGCCTTCACGCTGCACTGGATCTTCCTCCGCGCCGCCTTTGCCCTGATGCGGCCTGCGGCTGCCGCGAGGCCGGCGCCCGTTTTGGCGCCCCGCCCGGCCGCTCGTTTGCGTCCTGCTTCCACGCAACGCATCGCCGCCTAGCGGCGGCGGCTTCGGGCTCCCCCCCTCGTTCCGGGGAGAAAGGAGAAACACGATGCTCTTGTTGAAGTACCTGTTGATGGTCGCAGGGTTCGGGCTCTTCGGCAGTTCGGCAGCGCTCGTTGCCTACGATGTTTTTCTCGCGGCTCAGCTTCGCAGGCTGCTCTCCCAGGCGGCGCCCGGGGAAGCCGGCGCCGAATCGCGCCGCCCTTCGCGAGCCATCCGCTGGAGTCTGGCGCAGCGGCTGGCTCTCCTGGCGGTCTTGCCGCTTTTGCTGGCATCCAGCATCGCCGTTGTGCCGGACGGTGCTGCGGGTATTCGCGTCAGCCAGGTTTCCGGGGTGCGGCCCGGCACGCTTTATCCCGGCGTGCACCTGATTGTGCCGTTCGTTGATCGCATAGCCCTGTATGACACCCGCGAGCGGGTGTATTCCACGCTTGCGGCCGAACCCGTCAGGAAGGCTGATGCCGCGGAAGAGACCAGGCCCCCGAGCGACGTCCTCCGTGTTCAGTCCCGCGAAGGCCTGGATATCGGCCTCGCCGTCACCGTCCGGTATCGCCTCGATCCCCGGCGCCTCGACTCGATTCACGCCAACCTGCCCCAGCCCGTCGGAGAGCAGGTCGTCTCCCCCGTCGTTTCCGCCATGTATCGCCAGTTGGCTCCCAGCTACCTCGTCCGGGACATCTTCGCCGTGAAGCGTGAGGAACTTCGCCAGAAGGCTTCCGAACTCATCACCGCGCGGCTCGCCTCCGACGGCATCTTCGTTCGCGAAGTCCTTCTCCGCGACATTCGCTTGCCCGCCGAATACGCCAACGGGCTCGAAGGCCTCCTCCTCAAGGAGCAGGAGAGTGAACGCCTGGCCACCGAACAGGAAATCAAGCAAAAGCAGGTGCGCATCGCCGAGCTCGAAGCTGAGGCGCAGAAAACCCGCGACATCAAGCAAGCCGAAGCGCTCGCCCAGGTCCGCGTCCTTCAGGCCAAGGCCGAGTCCGACGCCATGCAGTTCACCCTGCCCCTGAAGCAGAAGCAGATTGAGCAGACCAAGCTCGAAGCCGCCGCCCGCAAGGAAGCCACGCTGCAGAACGCCGAAGCTGCTGCGCAGGCCAAGATCATCGACAGCAAGGCCGAAGTCGAGCGCCAGAAAAATCTCTCGGAAGCTGAAGCCAACCGCATCCGCGTCACCGCCGAGGCCGACGCGGAGCGCCTGCGCCTCGAAGCCGCGGTGCTCAAGCAGAATCCCATGCTCATCCAGAAAATTATTGCCGAGCGCCTCTCCGACAAGCTGCAAATCATGATGGTGCCGACCGACGGCAAGTATTTCTTCGCCAACGACGTGATGCGCTCCGCCTTTTCGGGGGGAAGCGGAAATGGCTCGAACGACGACCCTGACCCGGATGATCCGCCGGCGCGAACTTCCGCGCAAAAGCAGTCCAATCGCCGGCACTAGGTTTCGTGGCGCCTCCGGGCGGGCACGATAACGCCAGCCGAACCTGCGGGCGGCTTGCGCGCAAGGCAAGTGGTGGCACGGCCCAGAGCGAGGACAGCAGGCACCGCCGCGCCTGCAAAGAACCGAGCGTGTGGGGCCGGGCTCCACGAGCCAGGCGTTGCAAGCCGCCCGGCTGGCGGAACCCGCCGGAACAGACTCTCAGCCTGCTCGAAACGCTTCCCGCAGTCCCAGCCGCTCCAGCCGCGGCAGCACCTCGTCCCGGAAGTACGGAAACTCCTTCACGTAATTCACGAACGTAATCGTCGTCCCGATGAATCCCGCCGCGGAGATCCGTGCCATCTCGTTGGCCACGTCGTCCGGCGTGCCGATGAGCGGGTACACGCCGTGCCCGCCCAGGAACCGTTCGCGAATCTTCTTGAAAGCGTCCGGGGGAAAGGATTGCGCGTGCAGGCTTTGCAATTCCATCAGGTGTTCGACTGCCGCCGTGTCTCCCATCTGATTGGTGTAGTAGTCGTGATAGTCCGCGGCCTCCTTCTTCGTCGGCCGCACCACCACGTACGACGTCGTGAAAACATCGATCGCCCGCCCGAATCCGCGAGCCGTCGCCTTGATGCTTTCCACGTCCTTTCTTCCCGTCTCCAGGTCGATCAGCACCGTGAACAGAAAATCGCAGTTCCGCGCCGCGAAGCTCCGGCCCGCCCCGGAGGAGCCCGCGTTCATCACCACCGGCCGCCAGCGGTAGGGCTTCGGGTCGCCCACCACCCCGCGCAACTTGATGAACCTTCCTGCATAATCGAACGGCTCTTTCTCCGTCCAGATTTTCTGGACGACCTCCCACCATTCCTGGCCGTAGTCGTAGCGCGTGTCGTGCTCCCGCTGCGCCACGCCGAACATGTCGAACTCGTCCTGGTTCCACCCGCACACGATATTCAGCCCGAACCGCCCTTCGCTCACGTGCGAGATGGTCACCATCTGCTTCGCCGCGAAAATCGGGTGCACCAGGGGCGCGTGCACGGTTCCGAATACGGTGATGTGTTTGGTCTTCGCCAGCAGCCCGCAAGCCCACGTGATGGTCTCAAGCGTGCTCCCCTCGAAGTTCGTTTCCCCACCGTAGCCCTTCCACCGCGCGATGGGCAGCAGGAACTCGATCCCCGCTGCATCGGCCATTTGCGCCAGCCTCAGGTTGTTTTCCCAGGAGGCGTCCCAGCGCTCCGGCACCTTGGTCACCGCCATCCCGCTCGAGCAGTTCGGAGAGAAAATCCCCAGCTTCAGCTTGTTGCGGTTGTACATGCTGGTCTGCGGTCGGCTCACGGCAGGCTCCTGGCGACCTCGCGGCGCGCGCGTGAATCTCAGCGGCATGCCGCCGAGCGCGGATTATACGGAACATCTCGCGGAAAACGCACGGACGAAGGCGGACCGCCAGAGCGCCGCGCGCGTCTGATGGGCGACTATGCCGAACCGCTCGTCCTGGGCAGGTCCCTCACGGTCCACGCCGGAGGGTCGCTCGCCGGAAACGACTCCATCGAAGCCTCTTCCACCTCGTCGACGGCTTCCCCGGCGGGCTCTTGCGGCGGCTCACTCGTTTCTTCCGTCGGCTTTCTGAACCTCTTCTCTGGTTCGGACTTGGCCTTGGGCTCAGCCATTCTCTTCCACCGTACACGCCCGGAACTTGCGCCGCTCTACTGTATAATCCGCACTTCCCGCGGCCAAAGACCTGTAGTCCTCGGAGGCATTGCCATGAAATCCTCACGCATCGCCGCCGTGCCGTTTCTCTTTCTTGCGGCGTCTGTCGCTGCGGCGCAATCGAAGCCCCTGAAAGTCTACATCTCCGTGGACCTGGAGGGCGTGGACGGCATCGTTCACTCGGACCAGACCAGCGCCCAGGGCAATGAGTACGCCCGCGCCCGTAAACTGATGACGGAAGAAGTGAACAGCGCCATTGACGGCGCCTTGGCCGCGGGCGCCACGGAAATCCTCGTAAACGATTCCCACGGCTCGCACCGCAACCTCATGATCGAGGAGCTGCGTCCCCCCGCCCGCCTCGCGAGCAACTCCATCAAGCCGTACGGCATGATGCACGGCCTCGACGCGAGCTTCGCCGCCGTCATCTTCATCGGCTAT
>DASPOW010000318.1:0-3829 GCA_035625855.1 Candidatus Methylomirabilota bacterium
CAGGATTGCGAGCGCGTGAGCCAGCAGTTGAGCGTGATTCTCGATGTCGAGGATCTCGTTCCCGGCCCGGCCTACATTCTGGAGGTCAGTTCGCCGGGGCTTGATCGCAAGCTGTTGAAGCCCGCGGACTACCAGCGCTTCTCCGGCCGGCTGGCAAAGATTTGGCTCAATGAGCCGGTGGAAAACGCGAAGTATTTCGAAGGCCGGCTGGCCGGCTACGCAGAGGGCAACGTGAAGCTAACGTTGCGGGACAAGCAGATAGCGGTACCGTTCGCCGGCATCCGCAAAGCGAACCTGGTAGTCGAGATTTAGCAGTTCGTAGCGCGGGCCTTTCAGGCCGGCAGCTGATTAGCGGGCGAAGGCAAGCACTCGGGGCAGGCAGGAGCGCACCAGAAATGGCAAGTTTGCTCTACCAGACAATCGAGCAGATCAGCCGCGAAAAGCACATCGAGCCCGATGTGATCGTCGCGGCAATTGAAGACGCTATGGTTGTCGCCGCGCGCAAGTATTACAAAACCGAGGAAGATCTCCGCTCGAAATTCAACGCCGAAACCGGCCACGTGGACGTTTTCTCCGTGCGCACCGTTGTGGATGAAGTCGCCGACCCGCTGCGCGAAATCTCGCTCGCCGACGCCCGCAAGCAACAACCCGGCATCGAGCCCGGCGGCGAGATTTTCCAGAACAAGCCGACCGAAGTCCTTGGGCGCATCGCTGCGCAGACCGCCAAGCAAGTCATCCTGCAAAAGGTGCGCGAAGCCGAGCGCGACACCATCTACAACGAATATCACACGCGCGTCGGCGAGCTTGTGAACGGCATCGTCAAGCGCGTTGAAGGGCCCGACGTCATCGTGGACATGGGCCGCACCGAAGCGCGCATGCCCAAGCGCGAACAATCGCGCCTGGAAACTTACAACGTAGGCGAGCGTCTGCGCGTCACCATCCGCGCCGTCGAGCGCGCCGCCAAAGGCCCGCAAGTCATCGTCTCGCGCGCCGATCCCGCTCTAGTGCAGCGCTTGTTCGAAATGGAAGTCCCGGAAATCTATGACGGCACGGTGCAGATTCGCGCCGTAGCTCGCGAAGCCGGCGAGCGCACCAAGATCGCCGTCGAGAGCCGCGACAAGGAAGTCGATCCCGTCGGCGCCTGCGTGGGCATGAAGGGCATGCGCGTGCAGTCCATCATCCGCGAGCTGCGCGGCGAAAAAATCGACATCATTCCCTTCAGCGAGGACACGCTCACTTTCGCCCAGAAATCTCTCAGCCCCGCGAAAGTCACGCGCGTCCAGGTCGTCGACGTCGAAGAGAAGCGCCTCGAAGTCATCGTCGAAGATACGCAGCTCTCTTTGGCCATCGGCAAGAAGGGCCAGAACGTCCGCCTGGCCAGCAAGCTCATCGGCTGGAATATCGACATCAAGAGCGAGGAAGAGAAGCGCCGCGAAATCGAAGAGCAGATGACCGCGCTCACTTCGCCCGGCACTCCTCTCGCGGAGCTCGCCGGCGTCGGACCCAAGACTGTCGAGAAGCTCGAGGCTCACGGCGTCACTTCGATCGAAAAGCTCGCCGATATGACTCCCGAGCAGTTGGTGGAAATTCCCGGCATCGGTGAGAAAATGGTGGAGAAAATCCGCCAATCTGTCGGCACATATTTCGAAGAGCTCGAGGCACGCCAGGCCGCCGAAGCAGCGGCTGAAGCTATAGCTGCCGCGGAGGCGGAAGCCACGGCCGCAGCAGTCGCGGCGGAGGCAGAAGGTGCAGCCGAAGAAGCCGCCACGGAAGCGCCGCCCGCTGAAGAGGCCGGCGCCGAAGTCGCGCCCGCCGACGAACAGGAAACAACCGAGATCGCTGCGGTCAACGACGAAGAAACAACCGAAATCGCCCCTGTCGGCGAAGACGAAACCAGCGAGATCGCCGCGGTAACCGAAGAACCCGCGAGCGAGGGCGAGGTTGCTGAATCCGCCCCAGCGGAATCCGAACCGGCGTCTGAAGTTCAGGGCGCTGAACCCGCGGCGGAAGATTCATCGGACGAACCCGGGAAGCCTCAGAATCCTGGGAATTCCGGGACGCGGGAATAAAGCGAGGTTATGTCGGACCCGAATCAAATTCGCATTAACGAGCTGGCACGCGAGCTGGAGATCAAGGCGAAAGTCCTGATCGACTATCTCCCCGAGATCGGCGTCACCGAGAAGAAGACGCACTCGAGCTCTCTCGATCTGGATCACGCGGAGCTTGTCCGCAAGCATTTCCAGGCGCTCGCTGAAGCGGAAGCCGCCGCCGAAGCCGAGAAGCAAGCCAAGGCCACCGCTGCGAAAGCCCGGCCCGCCGCGAAGCCCGCGGCCGCGCCACCTCCCGCGGCTCGCCCCGCTGCTCCTGCCGCACCGCCAGTTGCGCCTGCTGCCGCGAAGCCTGCTGCTGCCCCGTCGGCCGCCGTTACACCGACGGGACCGCGTCCGCCGCTACCCGCGCGCCCGCCGATTACAGCGCCAGCAACGCCCGTCGCCGCCGCCGTTCGCCCGGCCGCGCCTGCTGCGACGACTCCTATCGCTGCGAAGCCCGCAGCCCCGGCTCCCGTCGCGTCGGCCGCGCGCCCACCAGCCACTATTCCGTCTAAGACTCCGATCGGCACTCGCCCCGCGGCCGCAGGCACCTCCGCGCCCGCGACAATAGCGGCTAAGCCTCCTGCTCCGCCGAAGCCGGTTCTCGGCCCGATGCCCAAGCTGCCGCAGCGCCCAATGATCCAGGCTCCGCCCAGCGCACAGCGAGAATCGCCCTCTGGCCTGCGCCCGGCCGCAGCCGGACGTCCCGGCGCCGCCCCGGGAGAACGCCCCGGCGGCGCATCGCGCTTCCCAGCACGTCCCGGAGGTCGCCCCGGCGGCGGCATCAGGCCCACATCAGCAGGCCCCGGCGCCAAGCCCGCAGGAGGCGCCGCGCCGGCGGGCAAAGCCGAACCCGGCAAACCTCTTTATGCGCGCAAGCCCACTCCCTCGCGCGGCCGTCCGCTCATCGAAAAGCGCTTCGCCGAAGGCGAGCGCAAGCTGCATCCCGTTCGCACGCGTCCCGGAGTCGGTGCTGGCCGAGCCGCACAAGCCGAAGTCATGCCCGCGCCGGTGCAGCGCGAGCCGCGCGCGGTCACCATCACCGAAGGCATCACGGTCCGCGAACTCGCCGAGAAACTCGATATCCGCGCCAAAGAACTGCTGAAGTCCCTCATGGACAAGGGCATGTTCGCCAGCATCAATCAAGCTCTCGACGTCCAGACCGCCACGCAATTAGCCGAATCCTTCAGCGGCATCGTGCAAGTCGTCTCCTTCGAAGAGCAGATGGTGCAGGAGGAAACCAAGCACGAAGAGCAGACCGGCAATCTCACGCCGCGCGCTCCCGTCGTCACCGTGATGGGCCACGTGGACCACGGCAAGACCAGTCTTCTCGACGCCATCCGCGAAACCAACGTCGCCGCCGGCGAATCCGGCGGCATCACCCAGCACATCGGCGCCTACGAAGTCCGCGTCAATGATCGCCGCATCGTCTTCATCGACACGCCGGGCCACGAAGCCTTCACCCGCATGCGCGCCCGCGGCGCAAAAGTCACGGACATAGTCGTCCTCGTCGTCGGCGCAGATGACGGCGTCATGCCGCAGACCGAAGAAGCCATCGACCACGCCCGCGCCGCAAAAGTTCCCATCGTCGTGGCCATCAATAAGATTGACATTCCCGACGCTCAGCCTGAGCGCGTTAAGCGCCAGCTCGCCGACCGCAATCTCATGCCCGAAGAATGGGGCGGCGATACCGTCATGGTCGAAGTCTCCGCCAAGACCAAAAAGAATATTCCGCGCCT
>DASPOW010000319.1:0-8732 GCA_035625855.1 Candidatus Methylomirabilota bacterium
CCATCGAGGGTGTCACGAGTGAAGCGCTCGCGCGTGCTTTGCACGATGCGGGACACAAGAGTGCCGTTTACCTCGGCACGCTTCAGGAGGCGGTTGAGTACCTGCTGGCCGAGGCGCGCCCAGGGGATGCGGTCTTGACGATTGGCGCCGGCAGTGTCAGCCGGGCGAGCGGCGAATTGGTGCGATTGCTGGAAGCGCGGGCCGTTGGCAACGCGGCAGGGAAGCCCCATGAGAATCACTGACCAGCGGATTCTCTCAGCGCTTCCCGCGCTCGGCGCGGAGAAACGCTCCGACGCATCCCTCGCCGAGCTTACTTCCCTGGGCATCGGAGGAACCACCGATCTGATTCGCATCCACCGTCACGACACGATTCCAGAACTTGTTCGCCTGCTCGACGACGCCGGCGTGCCGCACCGCTTCATCGGCGGCGGCACGAATCTTCTCGTGCGCGATGGAGAATTGCCCTGGGTTGTCCTTCAGCTTGTGAGTGCCGATCCCGAAGTGGTCATCGAGGGGAATTTCGTTCATGTGGATGCGGCCGCGGACCTCGGGCGAACCGTGACCTCCTGCGCCAAGCGCGACCTTGGGGGAATGGAGGGCTTGATCGGGGTGCCCGGGACGGTGGGTGGCGCTCTGCGCATGAACGCCGGCGCCTACGGGATGCAGATCGGCACTTACGTGCGCGAGGTCAAGCTTTACCGCGCAGCGTCCCGCAAGATCGAGACCCTGCGCGGCGATCAAATCTCCTTCGAATACCGGCACACATCCTTTGCACCTGGTGATATGATGCTCGCGGTGAAATTGGAGCTACCCTCCAAACCGTACGCTGAGATTCTTCAAGGGATTCGTATCTGCAACGAAAAGCGGCGCTCCTCCCAGCCGCTCAACCAGAAAAGCGCCGGCTGTATTTTCAAAAACCCTCCCGGGGCTTCGGCCGGGCGGATGATCGACGAGCTCGGTCTCAAGGGGCACGCCGTGGGCGACGCCCAAGTAAGCGAGCGGCACGCCAACTTTTTCATTAACGCGGGCCATGCAACGTGCGCCGAGATGCTGGCGCTTGTCGCCGACGTGCGCGAGCGCGTGCGCAGGGCTTACGCCTGCGAACTCGAAAACGAGGTGATCTTCTGGACCGATTGAAACCCATCGCGAGGAGCCGTGCGGCCCCGGCCGACGCACCTGAAGAGGGCGTCTATCAGCCCGATTTGCTGGCCGACGACGAGCCGCGTTATCTGCGCCGCCAAAAACCGATGGAAATCCGGAGGCGGAAATTCAGCGGGGACTCGTGGAGTCTTGTTCGCCGTGTTCTGCTGAGCGTCGCCGTCGGCGTCGCAGCCGTCGCGGCTGCCTTTTTCACGGGGAAGTTCCTCCTTTATTCCCCGCACGTTTTGCTGACGAAGCCCGAGCAAATCGAGGTTCTGGGCGCCCACAACGTGCCCCGGGAGGCGATCGCAGGCCTGTTCTCCGATGACTACGGACGCAGCGTGCTGCAGGTGCCCCTTGAGCGGCGCCGCCGCACGGTCGAGGAGTTGCCATGGGTCGAGCAGGCCGGCGTGCGCCGGATTCTGCCGGATCGGATCCGTGTGGAAATAGTGGAGCGCACGCCGGTCGCCCTGCTTCGCAACGGCTCCGACCTTGGCCTCATCGACGCACATGGAGTCATTCTGGACCGCCCGGAAGGGCAGGAGTTTTCTTTCGCCATCGTGACCGGCATCTCGGAGAACCTTCCGCGCAGCGAGCGCGAGGCAAGAATGCGAATCTACCAGGAGTTTTTGAACGACGTAGATCAGGTAAAGCCCGGTTTCTCCGAACGCGTCAGCGAGGTGGACCTCTCGAATCCGAAGGATCTGGTTACGGTGATGTCCGGCCTTGCGGGTTCGGGGAGCGACCCGCAGGCGGTAACGGTCCATTTTGGCCAGGGGGATTTTACGAACAAGTTCCGCATGCTATCGGAGAAGTTTGCGGCCTGGCAGGCAAGCAACGGCCGCATCGTCTCGGTGGATTTGCAGTACGCGCGCCAAATCATCCTCAACCCAGAAACCGGGGGCAAAGCCGGTAGAGCGCCGGCTCGAGGGAATACGCGGTAGGAAACGACGGAGGGCCGAACCGGAAGGTTCGCGGAGGAGCAGGGATTGGGCAAGCACGACCGAATTATCGCCGGGCTGGATATCGGCAGCACGAAGACCTGCGTGCTGATCGCCGAGGCGGACGGCGAACAAATGAAGTTCCTCGCCTTGGGCGCAGCGGAATCAAAAGGCCTTCGTAAGGGATTGATCGTGAATCTCGATTCGACGGTCAGCTCCATCCGGCGTGCGGTTGAGGAAGCCGAGGGAGTGGCCAGCGTCCCGGTGGAATCGGTCGTGATTGGTGTGGCGGGCGGGCACGTCCGCGGAGTGAACAGCCGCGGAGGTATCGCTCTAGGTTCGCGCCCGCGGGATATTGAGCGGGAAGACGTACGGCGCGCCGTGGACGCGGCGCGCAACATAGCACTGCCGGAGGACCGCGAAATCCTCCACGTTCTTCCGCATGAGTTTGTCGTTGACGCCCAGTCTGGCATTCGGGATCCGTTGGGGATGATCGGGCAGCGCCTGGAGGCGAAGGTTCACCTGGTCACGTCTTCCGTCGCGGCCACGCAGAATCTGGTTACCGCAGCCAATAAAGCCGGAATCCTCGTCAGCGATACCGTGCTGGAGCCGCTCGCCTCCGCCGAGTCTTGTCTCACGCAGGACGAACGCGACCTGGGCTGCTGCCTGCTGGATATCGGCGGCGGCACCACGGAGTTGATCGTCTACGGAGGGGGGGTCGTGCGGCACACGGGCGCCATTCCCGTGGGCGGCGACCATTTCACCAACGATCTGGCCGTCGGCTTGCGCACGCCGATTCCCGAGGCGGACCGGATTAAGCGGCGTCACGGTTGTGCCGGGGCGTCGCAGCTTGCTGCGGATGAGGCCATCGAAATCGCCAGCGTGGGCGACCGGCCGCCGCGCACTGTCTTTGCGCGCATGCTGACGGAAATTCTCGAGCCGCGCGCGCAGGAACTCCTTGCGCTGATCCGTGATGATCTGAAGCGCGAGGGTCTTGATTCGCAGATTCCAGCGGGTTTCGTTTTTGTCGGCGGCGCAGCGCGTCTCCGGGGCCTTATCGAAATGGCAGAAGCGGCGTTCCAGTTGCCCGGGCGCATTGGCGAGCCGCGGGGGTTGGCGCAGATGCCCGAAGCGGTGATGCACCCCGAGTACGCTACGGTGACCGGATTAGTACTTTACGCGGCTCGGGCGCGGCGAGCGTCGCCGCAGCGCCAGGGAGGGTTCGTCGGCAAGCTCAAGTCGATGTTTGCAGGGGCTTGATGGATTTTGGGGGAGGCGGCAGCGCCGCCTCATGCGGTCTTACCCAGCCCGCAGGGGGGAGCATGACAGGGAAAGATGCAGGAATTCGCATGAGCTTCAGCGAGGAGCTGCAGCCCGCGAAGATCAAGGTGGTCGGCGTCGGCGGCGGAGGCTGCAATGCCGTCAACCGCATGATCCGTGCCAAGGTCGAAGGCGTGGAGTTCATCGCGGCCAACACGGATCTGCAGGCACTCAAGCTATCGCAGGCGCCGGTGAAACTGCAGCTCGGCGCCAAGCTGACCAAAGGCCTTGGCGCGGGGGCCAATCCCGAGATCGGCCGCAAGGCTGCGCTCGAGGACACCGAGAAGATCATCGAGTGTCTCGAGGGCTCGGACATGATTTTTATCACGTCCGGCCTCGGTGGAGGCACGGGCAGCGGCGCAGCGCCCGTATTCGCGTCCCTGGCAACGGAGCTCGGCGCGCTCACCGTCGCCGTAGTCACGAAGCCGTTCGCCTTTGAAGGCAAACGCCGCATGATGCAGGCGGAGCAGGCTCTTTCAGAGCTGGTCAATGCCGTGGACACCGTCATCGTGATTCCCAATGAACGGCTGATGGAGACGGTCGAGCGCGGTACGAGCTTTTTCGATGCGTTTCGAATTGCGGACGACATCCTGCGCCAGGCCGTGCAGGGCATTTCGGACATTATTACCGTGCCTGGCATCATCAACCGCGATTTCGCGGACGTGAAGGCCATCATGCAGGGCCAGGGTTACGCGGTGATGGGAACGGCCGTTGCCACGGGAGCGAACCGGGCGGTGGACGCCGCCAACCGCGCCATTTCCAGTCCGCTGCTGGAAGACAATTCCATCCAGGGCGCGCACGGTATTCTCATCAATGTTTGCGGCAGTTCCAGCCTGACGCTGCACGAAATCCACGAAGCCTCTTCCATCATCCAGAAGACCGCGCACGAGAGCGCCAACATCATCTTTGGAGCGGTGCAAGACGACGCCATGAAGGAATCGGTGAAGATTACGGTTATCGCCGCGGGCTTCCGCGAGGTGCAGCGCGGCGCCTCGGCGCCGCGGCAGCAGTTTCTGCCGAAGACCTGGCGCGCGGGCCGCGAGGTGCCGGCAGGCGCCGCGGCGGCGGCAGCGGCTGCAGGCGCAAGCAGCGTGAGCAACGTCGTCCAACAGGTGCAACAGAACGTCCGCGACACGGGCGCGGAGGTTCCTGAGAACGACCTCGACGTCCCGACCTTCTTGCGCCGGCAAGCGTCAAAAGCTTGATGTGGCTTTTTTTCTGAAACGGCCGCACCGCGATTTCAGGCCGGTCTCCACCCGAAAAGCAGCAACGAGGTGCATCCGAGGCCGGCGCCAAGAAGTGCTCCCGCGAGGACATCGCTCAGAAAGTGCATCCCCAACACGATCCGCGAAATCGCGATACTGCAGGCAACAAAGAACAGAGCTACCTCCAGATGCGGGTAGAACGCGCTAACGGCCACAGCGATGGAGAAGGCGGTCATCGTGTGACCGGAGGGAAACGAAAATTGATCCGGCGGAAGCACGCGTGACCAGCAATGCGGCTCAAGCGCGCAAGGCCTCTGGCGTCGGCTCAGCCGTTTGAGCCGCATGAACAGCACGATGCTCGCGCCTGCCGCAACGGCCGCGCAGCCCAAGGCCTCGAAGCGCTGGGGCCCGCCCAGAAAAAGCAACATCGCGCCCAGCGTGTACCAGATCCATCCGTCTCCGAGCCGTGTCGCAGACACCATCCAATAGCGAATCCATCTTGGCGGACGCCACTGGTGAACACGGCGCATGAGGCGCCGGTCTCGGCTGTCGATGAATCCCCACACATTGCGCGCCACAGGCATGGATGGCTCCTATCCGGGCTGGCTTCTCCAACCTCGTAGCGTGTCTCCCGCGAGCCGCCGATCGCTTTCCAGCACGGTGCTCCAGAAGCGGCAAAACAAGTGTTCGTTGATCCAGTGCCCGAGCGTGAACGCAGGCATCAGCGGAACGACGGGCAGAAGGGCCAACGTTGACGGTCTTTCGCGGAAAAGCTCGCAAGTGATTCGAAATATGTCCGCTGTGAGCTTCCAATAGCTGCCGTCGACACCGCGGACCCCTCCACGGCGCGCGCGCAGACCTGCGAGGAATTCCTCCGCGTTGCGTGCACCGCTGACTTCAGTGAAGGTTCTGCCCGCATAGGCCGCCGTGTGCGCGTCGCTTCCGCCGACTGTAATCTTGCCGTGGCGCGACGCGAGGCGTTCCGCCGCTGCGTTTGCGGCCGGCGCCATCTGCCCGTTGCGGGCCTCGTAAGCCGGGACGCAACTGGCGAACCAATGGAAGTCCTCGCGCCTCCGGCGTCCGGTCAGGCCCGAAAAGATGTGGTTTGCGCTGAAGAAAAGGTCGCGGTCGGCGAGATACATGACCAGCGCGAAAAAATCGTTCCTCCGCCGTTGGATTTCGACGTGATCTCGTTCGGTAATCCCGTAGACTCCCAGGTGCGCTTCCGTTCCGCTGGGCAGTTTGCAGGTGACCTCTTCGCTGAGGAAAAAGTCAGGATAACGGCGCAGAACCTCGCCCCCTTCAATCGAGTCGTGGTCTGTTATGGTTATGAGCGACATCCCGGTCTGCTTCAGTTGGGCGTAGAGCTCCAGGGGGTCGGTGTAGGACTCGCGGCACACCCGCTGCAAGCCCGGAGTGTTGCACATTCCCGAGGCAATCGAATGAACGTGTAAGTCGCAGCGCATGACCACATGTTGTGGAAATCGTGTGAACCGGCCGTGAACCACAAACAAAATGTGAGTAAATGTGCTCCCGGAACTTCTTGAACACAATGCACTTAGGAAGTACTAGGGCTGGACGGTGAATTGCTCCCGCAGAGACCTCTTCGAACAGTGGCAAAATCGCCCGTATGAAAAAACTGCAAATTGTGTATCACGACGCTGGCGGGGGGCACCGCAACGCCGCCGTCGCTCTGCGGCGCGTGGTGGAGTTCCAAAACAGACCCTGGCAGGTGGAGCTCGTGCAATTGCAGCAGATTCTCGACCCGCTCGACGTCTTGCGGCGTTTCACCGGCCTTCGAATACAAGAATGTTACAACGCTCTGTTGCGCAACGGCTGGACTCTTGGCAGCGAATACCTGCTTCGCGTGCTCCAGGCAACGATCAGGGTTTATCACCGCGCGACGGTAAAGCTGCTGACCGCGCATTGGAGGAGCAACTCCGCTGATCTTCTGATTTCCGTTGTGCCGCATTTTAATCGAGCATTGTGCGAGAGCTGGCGCGCGGTCAACGGCACGAAGCCTTTCGCAACGATTCTCACGGACCTCGCGGACTTTCCTCCACATTTCTGGATTGAGAAGCAGAGCCAGCATTTTGTTTGTGGCACCGAGCACGCCGTGCAGCAAGCTTACGCGCTCGGTCATGACGCGCGGCACGTTTTTCGGGTTTCCGGAATGATTCTCCGCCCCGAGTTCTATGCACCCGTCGATAGTTCAGCGGGCCAGTTGCGCCGGGAAATATCCCTCGAGCCCGCCCTTCCGACCGGTTTGGTTCTCTTCGGCGGGCACGGCTCCAGCGCGATGTGGAAGATCGCGGAGCGCATCGAAGCGTCGGCCGTGCCTGTTCAGCTGATTTTGATCTGCGGCAAGAACGAAGGCCTCGCGGCGAAACTCCGCTCACGGAAATGGCGCATGCCCGTTCATGTCGTCGGTTTCACATCCGAAGTGCATCGCATCATGCGCGCGGCGGATTTCTTCATCGGGAAACCCGGCCCCGGCAGTATTTCCGAAGCGCTGGCGTGCAATCTCCCGGTGATCATAGAGTGCAATGCCTGGACCTTGCCGCAAGAACGATTCAACGCGGAGTGGGTGCGGCAGAAGAGCGTCGGGGTCGTTTTGAAGAACTTCCGCGGAGTCGCGCATGCCGTTCAGGAGATTCTGAAGGACGGCGCCCTGGCGCGCTATCGCGCGAACATTCAAACGCTGAACAACCGGGCAACCTTCGAGATACCGGAGATTCTCTCGGGTCTGTTGGAGACGGGAGAAATCGAGGCGGGCGCGGCAGGGCGAGAAAAGACCGCCTCAGTGCGCGCTCCCGCGGTCGCCTGAGTCACCTGGGCGCAGCGAAGCGTGCTCTGAGCGAGAAGAACGGCGCAGACTAGGCTTGGCATTGCGGTTCGGCGAAGGGCGGGGGGCGCGATCCGCCTGGCAACTCACCGGCGGGAGGCGCGGTGTTCCTCTTCGCATACCGCAGAACCGAGTGCAGCCTGTTTTCGTGCGTCCCTGGGCGCAACCGCAGGAACACGCCGGGCTTGGGATGCGCTCCCCGCGAAGCGCTTCGTCCCCAAGCGCACTCGCGCAAAGAACCAGGGCTGCCGCGAGCAAGACGAGCCCGCCGCCCCGTATCCTTCCAAGATGGTTTGCCATGAGTGGATATTCAAAGTCAGTGCGCCTCTGGAGCGATAGTGCAGGGGTGCCGAAAGACTGTTACCCGGGTTCTGGAACTGGGTGGCGAAAGGGACGCGATGGTTCCAAATCAGAACGGTGTTTCGAGAGGAGTTTCGGAATGGCATTGCCCCCGCGACAAGTTCTGCAATCCTGCAAGGCTATTAGCCCCTAACCAGAGCGAATTCAGCGGTTTAACTCGAACGCAGAAAAAAACGGCTTGGCCCCCTCTTTGCTACAAGCCTCGCCCGTGGGCGCGTTCCGGTTGACGATCTGCGCGGGAAGGCGAGTGAGGGGGAAGGGGCTTGCTCGTCGCTCTGAACAGGTCGTTCCCACCTGCCTCTGAGAGGGAAGCTAGGATGGATGACCCCACGCTCCGGTGTGAAAACGACACCGGAAACGGAGCGCGCCTTTCGGGGCTCCCGAACCCAAGCGGGAGCCCCGTTTTTTTGACGTCGTCTCCACCGGCGCCAAAGTCCCCACCGGGCTCGCCGTCTAACCCAACTTCGCTGGCTAGTTGATCTTCCTCGTGACGGCGATATTGGCCATTCGCAGCACGTGTGTGACTTGGGTTTCGCGCAGGCGGGACGCGTCATATTCGAAGGAAAGCTGCCGCTGGGCCTCATCCACCCTGAAGCGTCTCAAACCGTAGGTATTGGCAAAATCGCCCAGCCGGCGCAATTGCTCGGCTCCGAGCGGAGCTTGCAGTTCGTAGGTCACTTCGACGAGCGTCATGCACTGGATTATAGCAGCACACGCCGCTGAGGCCCTTGCCCTCGTGCCGTTGGCCAGGACTTGACCCCGTCACACGCAATCCGTTACCATACATACCCCATGGGGGTATCTGACCAATGAAGCGTACGCGATCGCGTCCCGGACGCCCTCGGCGCTCAGGGCGGCGCCGCGTCACAGCGGCGAATTGCGGCTGCGGCACGAACCGCAGCGGACGGAAAGCACTGGCCG
>DASPOW010000320.1:0-3734 GCA_035625855.1 Candidatus Methylomirabilota bacterium
TTGGCAGGCAGCGCGCAGCCCCAGAGCTCTTCAAAAAATTCGTGGGCCTGTGGATCATCCACTCGCGCGTAGCCTGGGAAACGGTCGGGCAGCAGGCCCATGTCCGCGGCGCCGCGGGAATTCACGTAGTCCCCGAGAGCCATGTAACGCGTCCGTCCGGGAAGTTTCGAGCCGAACGCCACGAGATCGGCGATGGCCGCGCCGGTCAGCTCCGCTCCGAATACGATGGCGACTCCTGGTTCGGCTTCGAGGCTGGCCTTCAGCGTCGTCAGCTCCGACACAACGCCGGGCGGAAAATCGCCTTTTCCGTGCGCCAGCCACGCAATCGCCGCCGCTTCCCGACCCGCGGCAAGGTTCACAAACTGCTTCGCCTTACGGCGCAGCTTGATGTCGCGCGAATTGAGAATGTAAAGGCGGGCGCCAATGTGGCGTATCGCGGAGCGAATCTGCCAGCCGGCCAGCGGGTTTTGTTGGGTAGGGTCGTCGCCCACGAGCAGGATTGCCGCAGAAGTCTCGAGGGCGTCCATCGTGAGTTGCAGTTCGCCGCTCTTTGCGCCCAGGGCGGTGATAAGTCCCGCGTAATCGGCGGTGCGGTGATGATCGACGTTGTTCGTGCCAAACGTGCCGCGGGCCAGCCGCTGCAGCAGGTAGCTCTCTTCGTTCGAGGTGCGGTTTGAGCCGATGAATCCGATCGAGTCCGGTCCGGAAGCGTCGAGAATCTGCTTGAGTTTCGTCGCCGTGGCCTGCACGGCTTCCTCCCATGAAACGGGGTACAGCTTGCCGTCTCTGCGGAGCAGGGGCTGGCGAATGCGTTCCGGGTGCGAAGTAAAGTCGAAGCCGAAGCGGCCCTTGACGCAGAGGAAATCCTTGTTGAATCCGGAGAGGTCGCGGTTGTTGGCGCGCAGGATTTCATGGTTGCGCACGCTGAGAGTGGTCTTGCACCCGTTCGAACAGTGCGTGCAGACCGTGGAAACGTACTGCATCTCCCACGGGCGCGTCTTGTAGCGGTACGTGCCGGAGGTAAGCGCTCCGACGGGGCAGATGTCTATGCACATCCCGCACTCTTCGCATTCCAGATGATCTTCGCGGTTCGGAATGATGACGCTGTTCGCCCCGCGCATTCCGACGCCCAGTGCTTTCACGTCCATGCCTTCGTCGCAGACCCGCACGCAGCGGAAGCACAGGATGCAGCGCGGCGCGTCGTAGTAAACGACGTCGGACCATTTTTCTTCGGGGCGGTGGAGCTTCTCCTCGACGAACCGGCTCGAATCCGCTCCGTAGCGGAACACCATATCCTGCAGCTCGCACTCGCCGCCCTTGTCGCACACCGGGCAATCGAGCGGATGATTGGTAAGAAGAAACTCCAGCATGGCCTTCCGCGCGCCGCGCACTTGCTCCGTGTCGGTGCGGACGATCATCCCCTCGGTCGCCACGAGGGTGCAGGCGGTCTGCAGCTTGGGTGCCTTTTCCACTTCGACCAGACACATCCGGCAGGCGGCCTGCAAGGAAAGGCCGGGGTAATAGCAAAACGATGGAACTTCGGTGCCCAGACGGCGAGCGGCCTCGATCACCAGCGTGCCCGGCGCCACCTGAAGTTCGCGGCCGTTGATCTTGAACGTGATCAGCTTCTGTTCCGGCATCAGGTCAGCGGACTCCAACCGGTGTTTCCACTCGCCCGTAGGCGCACACACCGTTCAAATGCTCTTCGAATTCTTGTCGCCATTTGCTGACGATGCTGATGGTAGGCATCGCGGCGGCATCGCCCAGCGGGCAAAAGGTCTTGCCCAGCATGTTCTTGGCGAGTTCCCCGACCATATTGATGTCCTCCGCCCGCCCCGCGCCGGCGTGGAAACGCTCCAGCATCTTCCGCAGCCAGGTGGTGCCTTCACGGCAGGGAATGCACCACCCGCAGGATTCGTGCGCGTAGAACTGCATGATGCGGCGCGCCAGGTCCACCATGCATACGGAGTCGTCCACCACTACCATCCCGCCCGAGCCCAGCATCGAGCCGGCTTTGGCGACGGAGTCATAGTCCATCGGAATATCGGTCTCTTCCGCGCGCAAGAGCGGACACGAACTCCCGCCCGGGATCACCGCCTTCAGCTTCCGGCTGTTGGGAACCCCTCCGCCGACCTCTTCTATGAAGCGCTTCATGTTGAAGCCGAGGGGCATCTCATAAATTCCGGGCTTGGCAATGTGTCCCGAAACGCAGACCAGGCGGGTGCCGCCGTTCTTCGGAGTGCCGCGAGCCGCATAGGCTTCGCCGCCTTCCCGGAGGATGGCCGGAACGGAACTGAGGGTCTCGACGTTGTTGATGATAGTCGGACAGCCATAAAGGCCCACAACCGCCGGGAACGGCGGCTTGATGCGCGGATAGCCGCGCTTGCCTTCCAGCGATTCCATGAGCGCGGATTCTTCTCCGCACTCGTAGGCGCCCGCGCCCGTGTGAATCAGCAGGTCGAAGTCGAACCCAGAGCCCAGAATGTTTTTCCCAAGGTAGCCGCGCGCATACGCTTCGCCGATCGCCGCTTCGACGATGTCCAGGACATAGCGATATTCGCCGCGAATGTAGATGAAGCCGCGATGCGCGTTGATGGCGCGTCCCGCGATGACGATGCCCTCGATTAGCTGGTGCGGGTCCATCTCCATCAGCGGCCGGTCCTTGCAGGTCCCCGGCTCCGATTCGTCCGCGTTGCAAATGACGTACTTCGGCTTGGGCGAGTCTTTCGGGACGAACGACCACTTCATGCCCGTTGGAAAGCCCGCCCCGCCGCGCCCGCGGAGACCCGACTTCTTCACTTCCTCGATGACGCCGTCGGCTGTCATCTGATTCAGCGCCTTGGCGAGGGCCTGATAGCCGGCGTGCTTCAGATAGACATCGATCTTGTGCGAGTCAGTGACGCCCCAGAGGCGGCTGATGAGCGGCGTCTCCGCGGGATGACGCGGATGGAGCGCTCCCGTTGTCATGCCCACGGGCTTCGCGCGCCGGCCCGCGTCGAGTTCCTCCATCACCCGGTCAAAGCGGTTGGGAGTGAGCTGCTCAAAGTAATCGTAGTTGATCTGCATTGCCGGCGCGCCGGTGCAGGCTCCGATGCACTCGACCTCTTCAAGCGAAAAAACGCCGTCCTCCGTCGTCTGCTTGTGCCCGATTTCCAGGCGCCGCTTGGCGTGCTCAAGAATCTGGTAGCCGCCGCGCAGCATGCAGGAGACATTCGTGCAGATTTGCACGTGATGCTTGCCGGCCGGCTTGCGTCGGAGCATCGAGTAATAAGCAAGTGTTTCTTCCACTTGCACGTTGTTGAGCTCCAAGCGAGACCCGATTTCCGCAATCATCTCGTCGCTGATGCAGCCGTATTCGTCCTGCGCGTAGAGCAGCATCGGCACCAGCGCGGAACGCTTCACGGGATAGCGGTCCTGGAGCGTCTCGAACCTCTTTGCGAGTTGGGGAGAAAGTTGCACGGTTCTTTTTTGGCTTTGCGTCTCCCTTAGCGGTCCACTTCTCCGAGAACGATATCGATTGTGCCGATGCAGGCGACGACGTCCGCGACCAGGCGGCCGACGATGAGCTTGGGCAGTGCCTGCAAGTTCGAGAACGAGGGGGCGCGAAAATGCACTCGCAGCGGCTTTGGTGAGCCATCGCTTGCAACGAACACGCCCAGTTCTCTGCGAGGCGACTCGATGGTGACGTACGTTTCACCTGGCGGTGGAGAAAAGCCCTCCGTAAAGATCTTGAA
>DASPOW010000321.1:0-2268 GCA_035625855.1 Candidatus Methylomirabilota bacterium
CCCCCGCCGTGGCTACCGGCATCAAGGCGATTCGCCCGGACCTGGAAGTCTGGGTCGCCACCGGCGACGGCGACGCCCTCTCCATTGGCGGCAACCACACCATTCACATGCTCCGCCGCAATGTCGGCGTCAAGGTGCTCCTCTTCAACAACCGTATCTACGGCTTGACCAAGGGCCAGTATTCCCCCACCTCCGAATTTCACAAGAAGACCAAGTCCACTCCGTTCGGCTCCGTGGATCGCCCCTTCAATCCTATCTCTCTCGCCATCGGCGCCGAAGCCACCTTCGTCGCGCGTTCCGTGGACGTCTTCCAGCAGCACCTCAAGGAAACCCTGCGCCACGCTGCCGCCCATCGTGGCTCTGCGTTCGTCGAAATCCTCCAGAACTGCAACATCTTCAACGACGGCGCCTGGGAATCCATCACCGAAAAAGACGCCCGCAGCGAGCACGTTCTCCAGCTCGAGCACGGCAAGCCCCTCGTCTTCGGCAAGAACCGCGACAAAGGCATCCGCCGCAAGTCCGACGGCGACATCGAGGTCGTCCAGCTTGGCAACGGCATCACCGAAAAGGACCTCGTCATCCACGACGCGCACCATCCCCGCCCGTCCTATGCCTTCCTGCTCTCCCACATGGAGCATCGCCCCGGCTTCCCCACGCCCATCGGCCTGCTCCGCGCCTGGGACGACCTCCCGCGCTACGAAGACGTCATGAACGAGCAGGTGACCGCGCTGATCTCTAAGCGCGGCCGCGGCGACCTCGAAAAACTCCTCCGCGCCGGCGACACCTGGGAAGTCCACGCCTAGAAGGCTGATCGGTCCAAGCCACAGTGTCATGAGCGGAGCGGGGCCGCGCCAGCGGACGCGCAGACTCGACGAATCTGCTCTTGCCTTGCTTGACTGTTTCGCGCGCGGGTTCTATGCGTATTCGCGCAATTAGAAAAAGTTCTTCAACAATTGCAGCACGCCCTGCCAGCCCCTGCCGTAATCCTTCCGCGCAATCGCCTCCTGCGCCAGCCCGCTGTGCGTCACGCGCACCCGCGTCCCTTTCGCCGTCGGCGTCAGTTCCCAGCGCACCGTCGTCGCCTGCTCCGGATGCTCATGCCAGTTGGCAATCCAGCTCCACACCAGCAGCCGCGGAGGCTCGCACTCGAGCACCTCGCCGTGAGCCACGTACTCCTGCCCTCCCCGGTTTCGCCGGAGCTGCTCTTCGACCGCCCCGTGGCTGCCCGGCTTCACCGGCCTGCAGCGGAATTGCCACCGCCCGCCCTTCCGTCCTTCCATCTCGAACACCGACAAGGTGACCGACGGCTCCTTGCCCCACCAGGTGAACAGCTCCTTCTGGTCCGTCAGCGCCCGGAATACCCTTTCCGGCGAAGCGGCAATCTCGATCTCGCATGTGACGCGGTCCTGCTCCGGTGTGGCTTTGGCTGCCGTCATTTCACCTTCCTCCTCGCTCGCGAATCAGCTCGTCTTTTTCTTCCTTGTCTGCCGGCGTCGGCTTTGCTTGCCTCGCCTTCGAGAAAGTTCTTCAAATCGCCCAGCTTGCTGTTCCAGAATTCGCGGTACGCTTCAAGCCACCGGTCCACGCCTTTGAGCGGGTCTGCATTGAGCCGGTAAATGCGATGCCGCCCGCTGCGCCGCTCCTCGACCAGCCTTGCTCGCCGCAGCACCCGCAGATGCCTGGAGATCGCCGGCCGCGACACGGGAAACGCCCGCGCGATGGCTCCCGCCGGCAGGCTCCCGCGCCGCAGCAGGTCCAGCACCGCCCGCCGGGTCGGATCCGCGACGGCCTGAAACGCCGCCGCGTTCGAATGCGTAACCCAACGGTTTCGCATAATGCGTAACCATACGGCTACACAATGACAATGTCAAGCGGAAAAAAGTCGGAGGGGAACGCCTTCAGCCCCGCAGAGTGTACAGCCCGTAACAGCTCAGCCCTAGCCCGCCCACGAACAGCAGCGGGGCCAGCACCTTGCTGACCAGCTCAGGAATTTGGAACGGGAGATTCCACGCACTGTAGCCGCCCGCGAAATAAAACACCAGCCCGGCAAGCAGCATGTACGCGAGCCCGCGGCGAATCTTGTGCACCGCCGCAGGCTGGATCGGCCGCCGTGAAAGCTGCACCTCGGGAACCGCCTCGCGGCAATAGGGACATTGCATCAGCCGCGCCGGAACTGGTTTCCCGCAGAAAGCGCAGGCCTTGGTGTCGTATTGAACGGTCTTACCCCTTGC
This sequence comes from Candidatus Methylomirabilota bacterium, assembly GCA_035625855.1. Lineage (GTDB taxonomy): Bacteria > Acidobacteriota > Terriglobia > Acidiferrales > UBA7541 > Acidiferrum. Next base: position 2,232 of record DASPOW010000321.1, read on the forward strand.
TAGACCCGGTAAAGACAGGCTGTCACTCGGTTGTGCT
>DASPOW010000322.1:0-2591 GCA_035625855.1 Candidatus Methylomirabilota bacterium
GGAGCGCGGCGGAGGGGCCGATCAACGTCAGGGCGCCGCCTCGCAGCCCCATTCTGGCGAAACCCGCTTCGACGAGACGCCCGAGGTCTTCCTGGGACATTCCTTCCTGCAGGGAAGCGAAGACGGCGCGATAGACGTCGCAGTTGGCTTCGCAAGCGAGGCGCAGAAGCGCAAGCTCCTGCGGCGATTTGCGCGCCCGGCAGCCGATGGTGACGGAGTCGGCGGAGACACACTCGAGCCCCGGCGCGTCCCGGCGGAAATGGTCGAAAAAGGTGAAGCGAACGGTTTCTTCGATGCCGGCGCGGCCGGTGCGGACGCCGCGCTCCGCCAACGTCGCGGCGGCGAGCTTCGCAGGGCTTTCGTCCTCCTGCCACACGCGGACTTCGATGGGGAAGCGCAGCAGTTCGCGGAGGCGGCCCTCCTCGAAAGCCGGGCAAACGAGAAAGGGCTCGCCGGAGCGGGGCAGCAGGAGGGCGACCAGGCGCTCGCTCATTCCCCAGCGAATGCCGGTGAAGTAATAGAGGGACGTGCCGGGCGCGAGGAAGAGCGCATCGAAGCGCGGCGCGGCGTCGGTCATAAGCTTCTGGGCGCGCGCCAGCCGCGCGCGGAATTCTTCGACAGCAATCGGCTGGACCCGCGAACCCAGGGGCTTCAGGCCCGCAAAGGCCGGAGGAAGCTCGGCGGGCGCGCTCTGCGCGGCATCGAGCGGCGGCAAAGGCAGGAGCGACGCCGCGGAAATCGCGGCGGAAGTCTGCAGAAAGCCGCGCCGGGAAGGGCGCAAACGCGAATCGCGGTTGTTCATGGCAGGTGAACGATTATCGCCGAGGGGAAAGGAACGTCAAGAAGAAGACGCGCCGGGGCTATTCCATGCGCAGGGCTTGAACGTCGCGTCCGGCGACGCGGATCTCGATGCCGATGGGAGGGCGGAGGTCCGCGCCCTGGGCGATCGCGCCGCGAACCCAGATGTTGCCGGGGAGGTCCTTCAGCCGCAGCGGATCGAACACCGTGCGGCTGCAGGGATTGCCGACCATGGGATGCTTGGCGCGAAAGCCGTAGTCGTCGAGAAGCTTCTGCGGGTCGGTGATGTATTCGAGCTTGCAATTGCCGTACGGCGCTTGCAAAGAGAAAGCCCAGTAGGAGTTGCCCTGCGCGGGCGGCCCGCCGGGAAGGCGCACTACCAGAGCAGGGACATTTGCGCCCGTCGCGGGGCTGCGGAAGAAAAACTCCTTGGACGACCACGGCGCGGCGAGCTCGGAGATTGTGGCGATTTCCGGATTGGTTTCGGTCGCAACCGGCGGGCCGGCCCGCGTCTCGCTCTCCGGAGTGGGAATGACGATTTGAGGAGCGGGATCGGCGGGCGCCGGCTCGGCGGGTTTCTTTCGGAACGCGGACCTGCCCACGAAGAAAACCAGCACGGCCAGGACGGCCACGCCCGCGCCCAACGCGGCAGCGGGCTTGACGTTGGCGAACGGCCCGAAGCGCCGCCCCGCGGACGCCCGCTCGACCCCAGGTATCTGGGGCATTTCCGCCTTGAAGCGATCCGATGGGGACTGGCTGGACATTTCGGCTCGCGAGGGGACGACTTTCTTGCGTCCGTGCTCTTCAGAGGGCCCTGCGGGGGCGCAATTTCCTCCGCCAATCATTGTATTCCCACTGCAACGCCATCCGCAATTCCGCAGAAGGTGTTGCGTTACCAATTCCTAGCGGGTGTATGCTTTGGAGGCGTTTGCGGTCCCAGGGGTTGGCTCTGTTATCGTAAGGCCACAGGCAATGCGGCAAAGCTTGTATCAACCTCGGCCAAGACCCTACGCTAGAGTCAGGCGCATCGTCACATACCGGCCAACGCGAGACCATGAGCGGGGATACACGAACCGCTGCGCGTAACTTTCTGCGCAGCCTCAACATTCTCCTGAAGTTTGCGCGGCTCTATGAGTTCGGCCACGCCAAGACGGCGGCCCAGTTTGACACGACGTGGCGGGAGTTGCATGCCGCCCTCAAGGAGAGCGGCGACAGCGGCATTCTGCTGGGTGCTTCGGGAAACCAGATCCTGCTGGACGGCGAGCCTATCGCCGGAGCCGCCGCGGAGCGGAGTTTCGCGCACCTTCTCTCCAGCGCGGGAATCGCCAGCATTCATTTCGGTCCGGAAGTGACCTCGGGCCAGTTCGCCCGCTTCGTTCGCGCCTTTCCCTCCGGGAACGCCAAGCCGCAGTCCCTCGCCGAACAATTGAAGATGGCGCTCGCCGGCGACACGAGCATCCGTGTCAACGAGATTCGCTACGTCGCGGAAGACGCATCGGTGGCGGGAGTGAAGATCGCGGCGCAGTTGACGGCGAAAGTCCTGGGCGGGCAGAGCGACAAGTTCCGGGAGTTCTTCGAGGACCCGCAGAAGATGCTGCAATTGATCCTCGCCGCGGAAGGAAGCCGGGGTCCCGGCAGCGGAGGTCCCGGGCCGGGAGGCGGCGGCTCCGGGTCCGGCGCGGGCGAAGGGACGGGAAGTCCGGCGTGGAGCGGAGGCCCGGGCGCAGGAGGCGGCGGTACCGGAAATCTCTGGGAGGCCGGCAAGCGGGGCGGTGGAGGCCCGGGCGGCGGCG
>DASPOW010000323.1:0-3738 GCA_035625855.1 Candidatus Methylomirabilota bacterium
CGAGCGCGACAAGATGATCCAGACCTGCAACCAGTGCCACTCGGTGAACTTCGCCAAGCAGCAGCTGGCACAGGGCGATGAGATGATCAAGAACGCGGATCACCTCATGGCGGAAGCGATCCGCACCGTCGCCGGGCTCTACAAAGACGGAATCCTGCCCAAACCGGCGAACTACGCGTATCCCTTCCCGAATCTGCTGACGTTCCATGATGCGCCGACGGTGGTGGAACAGAAACTGTTTGTGATGTACCTGGAGCATCGCATGCGGACGTTTCAGGGCACGTTCCACGCCAGCCCGGATTATGCCTTGTGGTATGGATGGAGCGAGATGCAGCGCGATCTGACCGAGATCAAAGAACTGGCGGCGCAGATGCGCCGGGAAAAGCAGGGCGCGACGCTGAAACCGGCCCTGAGATAGGAAAGCGGCGAGGTAACGTTACTTTCACTGTGTAAAAGTTAAAGACTTAAGTCCTTGTGCAGCAAGGAGAATCCGGGTTGTCCTTTCGGGGGTTGGCAAGATGGCGGGGATGGGATAGCCTATGGGTTCCCTATGAGACTCGACCCTCCCCCCTCCAGCCGCGATGGACTGCAAATGCAGGACTTTCGCAAGCAGTGCAAGCAGGCGGAACGCGACCAGGAGTCGAAAAAACTGGCCGCGTTAATCGAGCGGGTCAAGCGCCAACTGGCCCAGCGCCAGGGGACGCAAGGGCCGCGGGTAGCGTAGCAGGCAGAGTTTTCCTTCCTTCATTCTCCTCGTTGTAGTTTCGGGCGGTCGTTCCGTGCATTCGCGCGATTCCAAAGGGGCTGAAGCCCCTGTTTCTTTTGTGGACCCTCAACGCGGCCCCTTCGACAAGCTCAGGGCAGGCCTGAAGGGCCGCTCTTCCACGTACAGGATGCAGTACGTGGCAGACCTCAACGCGGCCCCTTCGGCAAGCTCATGGCAGGGCATGCCAGGCGGACGAGGGCGTCCGCCGCTCCATGAATATGAATTTGTACTTGCGAAAGCGGGGACGATGCGGGTAACGTCGCCGGACATGCTTATCCCCCCTGCGAAAAGCCTTGCCAGGCAGGATTCTCCTGCACCCGTTGTCGCGAGTAAGGCCGCCGAGGAAAAGCATCCGGCGTCGTATTGTCCGAATTGCTCAACGCGGCTCAAGGAAAACCGGTGCAAGATGAGCTGCCCGCGATGCGGGTTCTATCTGAGCTGCTCGGACTTCTGCTGAATTGTCGATTGATGATTTTTGATTGTTGATTGAAGACTCTCCGATTCTTTCAGCTTCAGAAGAGCTTTCGCGACATCTCCCGCCTGACAGGTTTCGCGCCTTCCGTCTACAATGAAGTGCGGTCCCACCAATTCATAGTCAGGAGAAAGTCATGCAACGCAAAGCGAGCGCAGTGTGGAAGGGCGGACTCAAAGACGGCAAGGGGACGATTTCGGCTCCGGGAGGAGTGTTGAAGGATACTCCGTATTCGTTTACCACGAGATTTGAGAACGCGCCCGGGACGAATCCCGAAGAGTTGATCGCGGCGGCGCATGCGGCATGCTTCTCGATGGCGCTGTCGGCGCAACTGGGAGGTGCGAACCTGACTCCGGCGAGCATCAGCACAAATGTGACGCTGACGCTGGAGAAGCTGGACTCCGGCTGGACGATTACGGCCAGTCACATTGATGTGGTGGGCAAAGTGCCGGGGGCGGACGCGGCGACGTTTCAGAAATACGCCGAGGCGGCGGAGACGGGCTGCCCCGTGTCGAAGGTGCTGAACGCGAAGATTACGATGAACGCGAAGCTGGAGTAAGGATGCGCGCCGTTCGTGCGATTGTTGCCTCGCAAAGAACGCGAGGCGTCGCAGGGCGCGCCGCTTCACAAAGGACGCAGCGAGTCGAACGGGATCTCGCGTGGACAGTGAGTGCTGCGGGAGATCCCTCAGCCCGCTGGTACAAAGCGCGGGCTCTCGGGATGACGGAACCGTGGAACTGCTGACGTCAAAGTGCACCACTACGCCTCTGGCGGGTGGTTTGACACGCTGTGACAGGCTTGCAACAATAGGTAAGGTTGATCTTCCTCAAACGGCGGCCGTGAGGCCGCCGTCCGAACGTAGTCCACTGCCGAAGTGGCGGAATTGGCAGACGCGCATGGTTCAGGTCCATGTACCCGCAAGGGTGTGGGGGTTCGAGTCCCTTCTTCGGCACCAATCTCTCTAAGAGATCCTTCGCTCCACTCAGGATTTCGGCTGCGGGCTCCCGCTGCGCTCGCCCGCAAGGCGCCTCAACATCCCCACGTCTCGCAAAGAACGCGAGACATAGGGCACCCGGCCCTTCTTCAGTACAGAAGACCGTTAACAGATCCAGAAATCAAGTCAACACCCCCACGCTGCGCTCACGCCCGCAAGGCGCCTCAAGTTCGAGTCCCTTCTTCGGCACCAATCTTTCTAAGAGATCCTTCGCTCCGCTCAGGATTTCGGCTGCGGGCTCCCGCTCCGCTCACGCCAGCAAAACGCCTCAACCCGACCGTCGCTCCTCACAAATTCATTGCTGACGAATTTCCCACCAGGTCGAGGTGAGGCTTGCGGACCGAGTACTTCTTGGTCGGCGACCAGTTTTCGATTGCGGTGCGCTTGTATCCTCCGAAGGTGAATTCGTGGATGACGGCGTCGACCACGAGAACGACGTGGCCCCCGCTCCACATGATGTAAGTGCCGTCGGGATGATCGCTGAAGAACTGTTTCAACTCGTCTCCTGACTTGTTCTCCATGTTGCAGGACTCGGACTGGAGATACTCCGCCAGTTCTTTGCCGGTGTTGGCCATGTTTCCGGTGTCGGCATCGGCGCCGAGGACGCCGCCGACGAAGGTGATGCAGTCGAGTCCGCGACGATCGTTGGCGACGGCGAAACGTCCGTGTGCGCTCCCGTCGGTACACGCGGTGGGGGTGAGGAAGTAGTAGTCGCCGTCGATGGGCGGGATCAGAAGGAAACTTCCTCCGCCGGAACCGTTCGGGTTGCCGGTATAGAGCAGTGGCGGAGAACCGCCATCCTCGCCGAAGTTGTAGTGATCGGCCGAGACTGCCTCGAGACAGGAGCGGAGCCGTCCGGCAAACGGCTTGATAGGACAAGACATGAACTGGACGTTGGAATAGGAGATGACCATTCGGTTGCGCGTCACGCAGAGGGCCACGGTGGCGGGCGACGACCACAATCCCTGCTGGCCGATGATGGTGAGGAGGTCGGGGAGGTTGTCCCAGCAGATCAGATCGTTCTTGGGGCGCTTGGTGACGTCGATGCAGCCCGACGACGGGTCGAACTGGTCGCCCGAAGTGATGCAAGCGCCACGGGAAACGGACAGGTAGAGCTGGTATCCGGAAGGCGGAATGGATCCTTCGTAAGAGACCACATATCCGCCCTGCTTGGGGACTTTCAGGTGGCTGTTGTGCACGATGGGCTTCAAGAAAAGCGGGGATGCCGCGGCGTCGAGTCGCTTGAGGGTGGTGCCGTTCGGGTCGACCCGGCCGTCAACGCCGCCCGCGCCCCACAAGCGCTGAAAGTTCTCGATGGCTGTGATCGTGCCCTGATCCACGGGAAAGGAGGCCGGCACGCTCGGCGGGTTCGACATCAGTGCCGCCGGGCTGCAGGCGGCCGGGTCGAACCCAACCTCGCGCAGCAGGTCCTGAATCTTTTTCAAATCTTCGGGGAGATTCTTGCCCCCTTTGCCGACAGAAGCGACGATCTGCGTTGCCACTTGA
>DASPOW010000324.1:0-8012 GCA_035625855.1 Candidatus Methylomirabilota bacterium
GGGCATGCTAAAGGACTTTGCCGAAGCGGTGCGCAAGAACTACTACGATTCCAAGCTCCGCGGCGTGGATTTCGAGAAGCGGGTCAAGTCTGAGGAAGACTGGATTCGCCAGGCCACGCATCTTGGAGAGGCGCTCACGGCAGTCGCTGCGCTTGTCGAGCCTCTCCAGGACAGCCACACGTTTTTCACGCCTCCGGACAGACCCTTTCGCGTGGATTATGGCTTCGTGATTCAAGCCATTGGGCAGCGGTTCTTTGTCACCGCGCTGCGTCCGAAGACGGATGCCGAAGCCAAGTTGAAAGTCGGCGACGAGATTCTGACCATGGAAGGCTTCGTGCCCACTCGGAGGACCTGGTGGAGCATGGAGCATATCTTCGAGCGCGTGGATCCGCGGCCGAGACTGCGCTTTGAGGTACGCGGCACGGACAATGTCGCGCGCCGCGCCGACGTGTTCCCGAAAGTCACGCGTACGAGCGCTCAGATGGATTTCACCACCGCGAGTGATGGACGCGACATTTGGAAGATGATCCGTGAACAAGAGACGGCCTGGATGCTCCGGCAGCAGCGCTCTTGGGAAAGCGGCGATGCCGCCCTCATCTGGAAAATGCCGGAGTTCATCCTGACCGAAGATGAGATGGACCACATGATTGGTCTGGCTCGTAAACACAAGACGCTGATTCTCGACCTGCGTGGTAATCCGGGCGGCTCGGTCGTCATGCTGGAGCGGTTGGTCGGTAGCGTGATGGATCGCGACGTCCAGATCGCGAAGCGCGTGGGCCGCAAGCCTGATTTGAAGCCGCAGGAGGCGAAGACTCGCGGCAAAGACGCCTTCACGGGAAAGCTTATCGTGCTCATTGACAGCCGTTCGGCGTCTGCCGCGGAGTTATTTGCCCGCGTCGTTCAGCTTGAGAAGCGCGGTGTCGTGATAGGCGATACTAGTTCCGGTGCCGTCATGGAAGCCCGCTTTTTTTTCATGAGCCAGGGAATCGATACGAAAATCTTCTACGGAGCGTCGATCACTGAGGCGGACCTGATCATGGCGGATGGCAGGAGCCTGGAGAACAACGGCGTCGCGCCCGATGAAGTCGTGCTGCCGACAACCGCAGATCTGGCAACTGGGAGCGATCCGGTCCTCAGCCGCGCAGCGGAACTGGCGGGAATCAAGATAGATTCGGCGGCTGCCGGCAAGTTGTTCCCGATCCAATGGATGCCGGAGTGACCTCTCTGTCTCAGAGGGACTCGGCCGCCTCCGCGATGTGCCGCGCGGAAAGCCCGAACTTGTCGAGAAGCTCTTCCGGTTTGCCCGAATGCGGTACATCGCGCACCGCCAGATGCTTCACTGCCGCCGGAACAGCGCCCACGGACGCCAGCGCCGCAAAGGCGGCTTCCCCGATTCCGCCCTCCGGGTAGTGGTCTTCCACGACGATCAGGCGGTTGCCCGCGCCGCGAACCTGCGCCGCCAGCGCCGCTGCGTCAATCGGCTTCACGCAATACAGATCCACAATACGCACCGCAATCCCCCTCGCTTGCAGCGACACCGCGGCTTTGAGAGCCTCATGCAGCGTGACGCCCGCTCCAAGGACCAGGGCCCGGTCATTGGCCGACTGCGACAGCACCTTGAAACCGGGCACCGGGAAACTCTCGTTGTTCTTGTAGATGACCGGCGTTTTCGGCCGCGTCGTTCGCATGTAACAGATGGCGTCGGTCCGCGCCATTATTTCCACCAGGCGCTCGGTGGAAACCGCGTCCGCCGGGTAGAAAACGTGTGCGTTCGGAATTGCCCGGAACATCGCCAGGTCCTCCAGCGCCATCTGCGAGGGGCCGTCTTCGCCGATGGATGCCCCGCAGTGCGACCCGCATAGATTGATGTTCGCCCGGCTGATGCCCGCCATTCGCACCTGGTCGTAAGCGCGGGACAGAAAACATGCAAACGAGGCCGCGAAAGGCACCAGGTTCTGCGCCGCCAGGCCAACGGCCATGCTCACGATGTTCTGCTCGGCGATGTAGCCCTGAAACACGCGGTCCGGCGCGGCCTTCTCCATCGTCTCGGTGAACGTGGAGTTTTTCACGTCTCCATCCAACGCCACGAGCTGCGGCAGAATCGCCGCCAGACGCTTTAGCGCGTTGCCGTACGCCTCGCGCGTCGCCACCTGTTGCCCCGTTTCGTAGCTCGACAGCGGCAGCGCCGGAAAGTTCGGCGGTTTGGGGAGTTCCGCGCGCGCATAAGACTTTCCGGGATCCGCGGGAATCTCTGGAGCGCCGCCCAGCTCCGCGACGGCCTTCGCGAGTTCGTCCTTCGAAAGCGCCTTGCCGTGCCAGTGCTCCTTGTCCGCCAGAAAGCTGATGCCGTTGCCCTTGAGCGTGCGCGCCAGAATCGCCTGCGGCTTGCCCTTCGTCGCGCGCGCCCGGTCGAGTGCTCCGGCCACTGCGGCGATGTCGTTCCCTTCGATAACTTCCGCCTGCCAGCCGTTCGCCGCGAACTTGTCGCGGTAAATCTCCATGTGGTGCTCGTACATCGTGCGGCCGCTTTGCCCGAGCGCATTCACGTCCACGATAGCCGTCAGGTTGGCGAGTCCCAGGTGCCCGGCGAACTCTGCTGCTTCCCACACCTGCCCTTCCGCAACCTCGCCGTCCCCGAGCAGAACGTAGACTCGCGCCGGAGACTTCTGGACGCGCGCCCCGAGCGCCAGCCCCGCGCCCACCGAAAGGCCCTGTCCCAGCGATCCGGTGGCGGCATCCACGCCCGGAATGCGCGGCGTCGGATGGCCCTCCAGCTCGCTCGTCAGTTGCCGCAGCGTCATCAATCGCGAAACCGGAAATACTCCAGCCTCCGCCAGCGCCGCATAAAGCACCGGCGCCGCGTGCCCCTTTGAAAGCACGAAGCGGTCCCCGCCCACAGCGTTGGGGTCGCGCGGGTCGAACTTCATCGTGTGAAAGAAAAGCGCGGCCATGATTTCAGCTGCGGAAAGGCACGAGGTCGGATGACCTGAGCCCGCCGCGGTCGTCGCGCGCATGGAATCGATGCGCAACATCCTGGCCTTTTCCTTGAGTTGGTCGAGAGAAAGCTGCGTGGTGGCGCTTTGCGGCATGGCGGTCATCGGCGCGCTCGTCGTGCGAGATTTGCCGCGGCAGGGCCGCGCGGCACGCCCGATTCTACTCGACCGCGCTGATTCTGTGTAGCACGGCGGACGGCTTGTCCCGCCGTCCGCCGTGCTTTGGTGAAAGCAGGGTTACTCCGCGGGCTTGTCCACGTGCGCTTGCAGCGCCGCGGCAATGCGCGCCTGTGTCTCTTCCAGGTGCGCCTTCGTTGTCGGATCGGTCACCTTTCCGGCCGCGAGCGCCGCCTTGATCTTCGCCTGGATGCCGATCAGGCTCGCGCGAGCCAGCGTTGTCGCGTCTTCCGGAACGCGCGGCGTCGGCGGAACCGGAATCACGACGCCCACCGGGCCGGGCCCGCCTTGCGGCGGCATCGGGCGCAGCAGCACCCGCGTCAGCTGCTTCAAATGCTCCCGCTGCAGGTTGCGCCGCAGGCTGCTGATCTTCGCCGGGTTCGTGTCCAGCTCGGACCAGATCGCTGTGTCCAGGCCGCGGAACAGGTCCGCCATGGTGAACGTCTTCTCGCCTGGCGCGAACCGCAGCTCGTTGTCCAGCACGCGATTCAGCAGCACCGGATGAAAGAGCCGGTTCAGAACGTTGCGCTGCAGGTTGAGCACCGCGTCGTGCCACGGCAGATCCAGCCGCTGGATCAAGAAGTAGCTTATGAAGTCCAGGCCCTCCTGCCGGTCAATCGCCAGCTTGTTGATCAGCCCCGGCGGCAGCTCGAAGGATTTCTCGCTGAACGCGGCGCTGCGCAGGAATTCCAGCGCCTCGTGTTGTTTCGCCGCGGGCACCACGGTGTACGGCGGGCGCCCGTGCGGATCGTCCACGTGGTCGCGCACGTGGTAGATGCCGCCGATATACTTCGACGAAGTCAGCACCGCACGGTTGTATTCGCCGATGGACCTCGCCAGGCTGCGCCGCAGAATCTGATAGCCCTCGCCCGGCTTGGCCAGCTTGCTTTCCATGGACGCCCACAGCTCGTGGATCGTGGCCACGTCCTGCTTGAAGTACGCCAGCGGATCGCTCGACTGGTCGAACTGGTTCACCAGCGGATCGATCGCCAGCGGCGAATACGTGCCGAGCGCGTCCTCGTCCGTCGAGTAAGGCACGGTCGGGTCCGCCACGCGTGAGGCAATCTTGGCCAGCTCCGCCTTTTCGTCGCCCTCGATCGGCTTGTATGCGTACTCGATCGCCCAGTAGTCGTACGGGCCGAGCGTCGGCGTCAGGAAGTGGCCCTGCTTCGTTCCCTTCGGCGCCACCACCACGGGGTTGTAGTCCATCACCGAGGCGGTCTGCCCGATCTCTTCCGTCTTTTGCACATTGTTCAGGTCCGCGACGGAAAGAAGCGTGCTCGCCCGGAAATTGTGCCGCAGCCCGAGCGTGTGCCCTACTTCGTGCGCCGTCACTTCCACGATGTATTCATGCATGATCTGCTGGATCAATTCCGGCGAAAGCTCGCCCCGCGCATCCAGCACCGCCATGCTCAGCGTCGCCTGCTGCACCAGCCCGTCGCCGTAGCTGCAGCGCTCCAGCGCATTCCGTCCCCATATCGCCGGCAGCGGCTGCTCATCGAATGAAGTGACCGGCACGACCGGCCCCACGAACTCCTCCGCGTCGCGCCGCGCAAAGCGCACCAGCCCCTCCGCGAAGCCGATGTCCGCGTCGTAAATCTGCCCCGTGAAAGGATTGACCCGCGACGGCCCGATCGCGAACGTCGCGTCCACTCCGGCAAACCACCGGATCGTGTGGTAACGCGTATCCGCCGCTTCCCAGGTCGCATCGTCGGGCTGTTGCTTCACCACGATTGCGTTCTTGAAGCCGATCTTCTCGAACGCCTTGTTCCACAGCAGCGCCCCTTCCCGGAAGTATTCCCGGTACTCGACCGGGATCGTGTTCTCCAGATAGAACACGATGGGCTCCTTCGGCTCGGAGAGCGCCGCGCCCGGGTCCTTCTTCTCCAGTTGCCAGCGGTTGATGTACCGCTTGTACGGTGAAGTCGGGTGGTCCGAGGAAAAGTCCTGGCGTACCGTCAGGAATTGCCCCACGCGGTCATCCGCCAGCCGCGGCTTGTAGCCCGTGTCGGGCAGGCTGGAGAGGTCGTACTTGACGAGGATCGGAACGCTCCGCTCGTCCGGCACCGTAATAGACGGAGACCGCGGATTGTCCGTGACATAGTGCAGCCAGACGTCCACGATCACATTTTCCGGAAAGGCCTTCGCCGGCCCCAGCCAGCTGCTTGCCTTGTCGAACCGGTAGTTCGTCGGCTGGTACACGATGTTCAGCACCGGCGCGATTCCCGGCAGATCGCTCAGGAAAAGGTCCGCCACATCCACCAGCACGCTGTTGCGCTCCGGGTGCGGCTTGGAAAGCGTCTTGACGGTCGCGAGTATCGAGTCCGGGAAGGAGCTTCCCGTCGCGCGGGCCTGCGGCGTTCCCGGCTCGGCCATGAAACTGGAATTTTTCTTCACCCACTGCACGTTCTTGCCGACCCGCCGGAAAACAAAGGCGAAATCGCCGCCCTGCTGCGAAGAGTACAGCCCGCGCTCGCCCACCGCGCGCTCTGTCGTCCCCGAAAACTGATAAATCTTGTCGAACTGGCCCGGCAGAATCTCCAGCAGCAGCTTGTTTTCATCCGCCTTGTAATAGAAGGTGAACAGCCCCTGCCGCACCTCGTAGTCTTTCACCACGTCCGCGAAGGCCTTGTCTTCGGGCCCCTTCGGCGCCTCCGGTGGTTTCTTGTCTTCCGGTTTGCCCTCCGCCGGTTTCTGATCCTTCGCCGGCTTGGAGGCTTCTTGCGGGCCCGCGGCCTTCTTGGCCAGTGTCGCGCTGGGCAGGACCAGCCCAAGGCAAACCACCATAGCCAGAACAGTCCAAGTGAATCGGAACCGTTTCATTGCTCTTCCCCCTTCGTATTTCATATCGGCGGCGTGTCCGGCTCGACAGGTAGGCGGCCTCGGCAAGAGTTGCTGCCTGGGCGCTCAAAGCAAGCCGGTCATTTCATTTAGGAACGCAACCCACGGGTGCGGACACGTTACACCCCACCGCTCATAGAGACGTGCGTTCTCTCGGAAAGTTTCGCGGAAAACCCTGTTTTTCAATAGCCGTCCTGAAAGGAGCCCGGCTACGTGCCGCCCATTTTCCCCGAGCCGGGGGGGCCGGAACATTCCCGGAATCAATGCCTAACGCTCGGGCTGCTTCCGGTTAGTATGGACGCTGTTCCGGAAACTCCCTGGAAAAGGACTCGCCCTTGAAACGCCTTCGCCGCGCATCCTGGCTCCTCGGTGCCGCGCTTCTCGCGCTGCCTTTTCCGGCCCCTGCCCAGCGCGACGAACGCATCCTTGAGTACCGCAGCGACCTTCAGGTGCAGGACGACGGCACCCTCTCCGTCGTCGAGACGATCCGTGTCCGCAGCGCCGGTGCTCAGATTCGCCACGGCATCTACCGCGATTTTCCCACCCGCTACACCGACCGCTTTCAGAATAAGTACGAAGTCGGCTTCGAGTTCTCCGCCGCCACCCGCGATGGCGCACCCGAGGACTTCCGCATCGAAGACCGCGGCAACGGCAAGCGCATCTACCTGGGCAGCAGCCGCCGCACCCTCCCTCCCGGCGAATACACCTACACGCTCTCCTACACCACGAATCGCCAGTTGGGCTTTTTTGCCGATCACGACGAGCTGTTCTGGAACGCCACCGGTAACGGCTGGATCTTCCCCATCGACCGCGTCTCCGCCACCGTCCGTCTCCCGGACCGCGTCGCCCGTGATGCCGTTCATCTCTCCGGCTACACCGGACGCCAGGGTTCCATGGCCCACGACCTAACCGCCGAGGCCGGGGACGACGGCGCTTTCCACTTCGCCGCCGCTCATCCCCTCGGACCCTATGAGGGGCTCACCATCCTGCTCTCCTGGCCCAGGGGTTACTTCGCCCCTCCGACCTCCTCCCAGCGGCTCCGGTATTTCCTGCTCGACAATCGCGCCGTCTTTGTCGCCGCTCTCGGCTTTCTTGTGATTCTGGCTTACTACACGGTTGTCTGGAGCCGCGTGGGCCGCGATCCCGCGCCCGGTACGATTGTCGCCCTCTACGAGCCTCCGGCGCGCCTTTCCCCTGCCGCGATGCGCTACCTCGTGCGTATGGGCTACGACAACAAGGTCTTCACCTCCGCCATCCTCAACATGGCCGCGGAAGGCTATCTCACCATCAAGGAACACGACGGCACCTACACCCTCATCCGTTCCAAGGCTGATGAAAAGGCCCTCTCCGCCGACGAAAAGGCGGTCGCCGCCGAGCTCTTTGACGACCGCTCCCAGATCGTGCTCAAAAACGAGAATCACGCCGCGATAAGTTCCGCGATCAAAGCCCTGCGAGACACCCTGCGCGCTGCGGAGGAAAAAACCTACTTCTTCACCAACACCCGCTACACCATTCCCGCCATCGTTCTCTCGGCCGCCGTACTCGTCGCCGCGGCCCTCCTGAGCGGGCCTTCGAAGGCGTTCCTTGTCCTTTTCTTGTGCGTCTGGTTGACGGGCTGGAGCGTCGGCGTCACCGTACTGGTCATCGGCGCCGTCCATGCCTGGATGTCCGTCGGCGCCAAGGCCAAGGCCGGCGCCGTCGGCTTGACGCTATTCGCCCTTCCGTTTCTTGCCGGCGAAGTCTTCGGGCTCTCCCTGTTCGTCTACGCCGCCTCACCCATTCTGGCCGCCTTGCTCCTCGCAATCACGGCTCTGCACGTTGCCTTTCATTACCTACTCAAGGCGCCTACCCTTGCTGGCAGAGCCCTGCTCGACCAGGTCGAGGGCTTCAAGATGTTTCTCGGCGAAGTCCACGGCGACGCCATCAACCGCGTCAATCCGCCGGAGCAGACCCCGCGCGTCTTCGAAAAGCTCCTGCCCTACGCGCTGGCCCTCGGCGTCG
>DASPOW010000325.1:0-2276 GCA_035625855.1 Candidatus Methylomirabilota bacterium
GAGGATTCCTTCGCCTGCCGCGACCGTGGTCCCTTGCTTCCGCAGCACGCGAACCACTTTGCCTGGCATGGGCGCGACGATGGACTGCCGCCCGGCAGTTTCCATTGCCCGGTGACCCCGCCCGCGCCACGCGCGCTCATCCACAACCTCCGCGCTGAATTCCTCGGCGCCGCTCAGAATTCGCAGCGTTCCGTCCCCCGCGGGAGAAACGCGCACTTCGTGGGACGACCCGCCGAGAAGAATGGAGAAAACGCCGGGAGAGAGTTCGACTGCGTCGGCCGCGACAAGCTGGCCGTTCAGCATGACCTTCCACTGCCGGCCGTCGCGCGCGATTTCGACTGTGGACACTTTGCCCGCGAGGGAAACGTCGTACTTCACGGCGTGCGGTCCAGTTGCCGGCGGCGGCCTTCGGTTTTCCAGCGCGAGTCCCCTTCGGCTCCCGCCCGCGTCTCGGCGGAGGTCGCGTCTCGATTGGCTTGCCAGAGCGCGGCCGCAATGACCGCGGCCGCTTCCGCGCCGGCGTTTCCGTTGCGCAAAGCGGCCGCGGGCGCCCGCAGAAGCTCGTCGAGCCATCGCGTGTGAATCTCTCCGCGCAGGAATTCCCGTTCCGTCAGAATGCGCCGAAAAAGCGGGGCGTTGGTCTTGATTCCCGTCATGGCAAACTCTTCGAGCGCGCGCCGCAATCGCGCGATGGTCTCCTCGCGGCTGTTCCCCCACGCGATGAGCTTGCTCAGCAAGGGGTCGTACTCCGTCGGAACGGTCCACCCCCCGTACACTCCGTCGTCCAGGCGGATGCCCGGACCGGTCGGCGCGTGCCGCGAGAGAATCTTGCCCGGCGAAGGAAAGAAATTGTTCTCCGGATCCTCGGCGTACAGGCGCACCTCCATCGCGTGCCCGCGCGGGGTGATGGATTCCCACGCGAACGGCAGGCGGTGGCCCGCGGCAATCGCGATCTGCAGCTTCACCAGATCGAGCCCGGTGACTTGCTCCGTAACGGGATGCTCGACCTGCAGCCGCGTGTTCACCTCGAGGAAATGGAATTCGAGCTTCTCATCCACCAGGAACTCGACTGTGCCGGCGTTGACGTAGCGTCCCGCGCGCGCCAGGCGCACCGCGGCTTCGCCCATCCGTGCGCGCAGCTCCGGCGTCATGACCGGCGAGGGCGCTTCCTCGATCACTTTCTGATGGCGCCGCTGCACCGAACACTCGCGCTCGCCGAGCGAAACGACGCGTCCGTGCAAGTCCGCCAGAATCTGAATCTCCACGTGACGGGGCTTGGCCAGGTACTTTTCCAGATACAGCCGCGGGTCGCCGAAGGCGTTCATGGCCTCGGAGCCGGCGTTTCGCCAGGCGGAGGCGAACTGCCCTTCGTCTTCCACCAGGCGCATGCCTTTGCCGCCGCCGCCCGCAACGGCCTTGAGCAATATGGGATAGCCGATGGTCTGCGCCAGGGTCTGCGCATCCTCCGGCTTTTCGATCGGGTCGAGCGCTCCCGGAACGGTGGGCACATCCGCGCGCCGGGCAAGCTGCCGCGCCGCCGTCTTCGAACCGAGTATCTCCATCGCTTCCGCGGGCGGGCCGATAAACGTGACGCGAGCATCCTCGCAGGCCCGCGGCAAAGCCGGATTCTCCGCGAGGAACCCGTATCCGGGATGCAAGGCATCGCAGCCGGCGCGGCGCGCCACGTCCATCAGCTTGTCCAGGCGAAGGTAACTCTCGCGCGGGGCCGCGGGCCCGATGGGATATGCCTCGTCGGCCAGCCGCACGTGCAGCGACGCGCGGTCCACGTCGCTGAACACCGCTACCGAACGGATGCCCAGCTCGCGGCAGGCCCGCACGATGCGCACCGCGATTTCTCCGCGATTGGCGATGAGAATCTTGCGGAACATGGAAGGAAGGTTATCCGGGCGACAAGCTTAGCACGGAGCTGCAGCAGACCCTGGGGCCGCCGCGCGCTTGCGGGTCCATACCTTTCCGGCTCGTTGGAATAACACTTGATATTGCAACTTGACATTTTGGCGAGGACAGGGAACACTGAATTGGAAAGGAGAGCCAGATGTCTGTTCAAAAGCCTGTTTTGGACGCCGCCAACAGAATTGCCTCCCGGCGCAAGGACTGGAGCTTTGGGGTGAAGGAGATTGTTTCCGCGCTGCCCCACTTGAACAAGAGCACGGTGCAAACGCACATCGTGAGCCGGTGCTGCGTGAATGCGCCGAAGAATCATCCCCACAAATGGAATTACTTCCGGCGCATCGGCCGGGGCAGGTATCAGGTGG
>DASPOW010000326.1:0-7468 GCA_035625855.1 Candidatus Methylomirabilota bacterium
GTTGGGGCAGCCGCCCCATCCTTGTCTAAAACCGAGCCGTGAAGCGTGCGGAGGGGCGAACCTTTTTTCTGGGCCGGACTCGGGGCCGCGTGAAAGGCGAAGAAAAAAACCAGAAGCAAGCCTAGACATGGTCTAAACCGAGTCACTTCCCCTCCTTCTTGCTGTTCTTGGACGCGAGCTCCATGTGGAAAACCAGGCTCTGCTCTCCGGGCCCTGCGGTGGCGTCGATGCTCCTGGCTTGTTCGATGAACCCTTTGGCCCGAACGACCAACTCATAGGCTGATCCGCCCGGCACGCGGACCGCGAACTCTCCGCGCGAATTCGTGTAAGTCTCCCAGCGGAATTTCTTCTCGCTGCTGCGGCGAATGCGCAACTCGGCCGCTGGAAGAGACAGCGCGCGGTGGTCGAATACCGTGCCGCGAATGACGAAGTCATTCTTGTGGCTGTACTTCTGTTTCGAAGGCGCCGGCTGCGGAGCAGGCTCCTGGGCCGGCGGCGGGGACGGGGGAGGGGGTTGCTGCCAACGCTTCCCGAGCGCGGCGCAGGAAAGCACAGTCAGCGCCAAGAAAAAGACAACCGCTCTGGCGCTTTGGTTCATGGCTGGAATCCTAGCAAGTAGCACGGCGGGAGGCGAGGGATGATGCCGGCCGGAAAGGCCTATTCCTCGTCGTCTTCTTCTTCCTCATCTTCTCCCGGAATGTTCCCGTTCGAGCCCGCCTCGGTGTCTTCTTCTTCCTCTTCTTCTTCGTCGTCGTCGGAAATCGGATTCACCTGTACGGGGTGCGTCTGCGTGACTTCCAACTCCATTTCACACTCGGGACAGTTGAGGATTTCTCCTTCTTCCACTTCGTCTTCGTCGACGTCAAGCTCGGCGGCGCAATCGGGGCAGCGAATCACGGCTGCTTTCCCTCCTGGGGCAGTTGTTCCCCGGCCCGGGGCCGGGAACTATCGGCGTATTATATACCGGCGCGGGAACAGTCATCTTTAGGGGACTGTGAATGCCGCGCAAGGGAAAAGCCTCTCGGGCACAGCGGCATGGGCGCGTTGCGCGAATATCCGGACCGGCCGGTTGTAGGCGTCGGCGGAGTCGTGATCGAAGACGGCCGGGCGCTGCTGATCCGGCGGGGTTCGGAGCCCCTGCGCGGGCAATGGTCGATTCCAGGGGGAACGCTGGAACTCGGCGAATCGCTTGTGCAGGGTGTCGTGCGGGAATTGAAAGAAGAAACGGGCCTTGAAGTCCGGGTGCTCGACCTCATCGAAGTCTTCGAACGGATTTTTTCCGATGCCGACGGCCCGGGCGTCTCCCCCGGCACAAGTCAGGCCGCCCGGCCGCGTTTCCACTACGTCATCGCGGATTATCTCTGCGAGCGCGTGAGCGGCGAAGCGCGCGCGGGCAGCGACGTGACCGAGGTAGCCTGGGCGGGCAAGGACGAACTGCCTTCCTACCATCTCACGGAAACGGCCACGCGGATTCTGCGAAAGGCCTTCGCCATGAAGCGCGGATAAGACAGTCTGCCGGGCTCACTGGGCGCGCAGGATCTCGATGCTGCCGTTGCTGTCGACGAGCTCGAGACGGCAGCCGCCGCCGCTGATCGTTCCGCTCAGCGAGTCTCCTCCGACCGCCCCGCTCGTCGTAATCGGCAGCTCCGAGTTGATTCGGCCGAAGGACGTCCGGGCGCTGAGGTTATAGCCGACACCCTCGGGGACGCGCACGCGAATCGAAGAGAAAGAGGTTTTCAGGGAAACGTCGCGGCAGCCCGCGGCGGGTTTCGTCAACAGAACCGAGATGCCCCCGTTCTGGTTGTCAACGCTGACCCGGCCACCGACTCCTTCCAGGGAAACACCGGCAAAGGATGTGTGCACGCTGGCATCGCCTTTCACCCCCCGCACCGTAACCGAGCCGTTGGTATTCTCCGCCGTTAGATTTCCGTTCAGCCGCTCGATGGCGATGGAACCGAAACTCGTCTTGGCGTAGGCGTCCCCGGTGATGTCCAGCAAGCGAATCGAGCCGTTGCCGTTTACCGCACTCACGCCTTTGGGAAGGCTGGCGGCGTCGATTTCACCGAATGACGTTTGAAGCGTCGCGGAGCTGCGCGCGTCGCGGACATAGATCTTGCCGTTGGAGGTGCCGGCGTCGATGGGCCCCCCGATGTCTTGCGCTTCGATGTTGCCGAACGAATTTCGGATCGTCAGCCGTCCCGGCAAACCGACGGCTTTGACGAAGCCATTGCTGGTCGTGCAGTGGACCGCCGCTCCCCGAACGTCGCGGATGTTCACGCTGCCGAAGCTGTCATTCAACGTGGCGCTTCCTCCCACCTCGCTCAGGTCAATATTGCCGTTGGTGGTGCGAATGTCCGCGTCGCCCTTGATCGCGGCGGCTGTTACATTGCCGAAGGAATTCGTTACCGTCGCCCCCGCTCCGACGCGGTTGAGCTCGATGTTTCCATTGCCGCCGGAAAGCGTGGCGGCCTCGCGAACGTCGGCGGCCCGGATCTCACCGAAGCGGGTGCGGATCTCCAGCATGCCTTGTACGCCGAAGGCGTGAACCAATCCATTGTTGTTCGTGATAGAGACGTTCCCTGCGGCGTTGTTCAGCTCTACGCCTCCAAACGAGTTGATGACCCGGGCGGAGCCCGAGTCGCGCACCGACACCGATCCATTGTTGCCCTGCAGCTCTTGCGCGCCACGGATTCCGGCGGAAGAGATCGTTCCAAAGCGGTTTCTCAGGCGCAACGGAGCGTCGGCCGGCATGGCCACGTCCAGCTCAACCGAGTACGAGAAATGCCCGGAGACGCGGCGGATTTCGCGTTCCGGAAAGACCGTGCGGATGCGCACGCCTTCGCTGGTCTGCTCTACCTCGATGCGAATCTCCTGGGAAAACGACTCCGCTTCGGACCGCGAGTTGGCTTGAACACGAATAATCGCGAGAAGCTTGACCTCGCGGCCGGACTCCCCATGCACCTTGGCTTCGCCGAAACTGTGGTCAATACTGATGGATTGACCCGCGCCGAGCGGCACGGTCTTTTCGAAATTACGGGATACCTGTTCCTGTGCCTTGGCGCTGGCTTGGCGCGCCGCGGAAAGGGAGAGGAGTACGGCACCGAATGCTGCGGCGCGCATTACGCCGCGGCACAACTGGGGCATGCGCATCATCATCGTTTCATCTCCAGAACTTCCTCCAGGGTTTGCTGTTTTTCCTGGTACATGGCCAGCAACTGGCGCCGCAAGTACGCATTGGACGGATTCAATCCGGCCTCAGCGCGGAGGTCGCGAATCGCGCCATCCAGCAACTGGAGTTTTTCGCGGTAGCCGGCCAATAGCGGCGTCGAAGGATCCTCCAATTGAGGCCTGGCTTCCTCCGCCAGCTTGTCCAGGGCGGCGAGGTACGCCGCTTCGGCGCGGTCGGCCTCCTGCACGGCGTCGTGTCTTAGTAGGGCGTTGCTCTTATCTGGGTGGAACCGGTCGCGTCTCGAATGCAGAAGAAACGCGCCGGAGACGGCCAGCAGCACCGTCAGTGCAGCAGCGGCGGTGACTTGCCATCCTGGCGAAAACGGAATCCACGCGTTCAGCCAGCCCCTGAACCGGCCGGCTTGCCCGGCGCGCGCGGCTTCTTCTTTCAAACGGCGCTCGATGGCCGGCCACAGCGCGGGCGAATCCCATTCCTCGTGCAACTCGCGAGCCGCGGCGGAAAGCTGGTTCCAGGCACGCAGTTCGCCGGCGCAAGCGGCACACGTTTTCGCGTGTTCGTCGAGCGCGGCCCGTTCTTCCGGAACGGCGTCGCGCAGAATGCGCTCGAGATCTTGGCAGCTTGCGTTCATGGTCGTTCCTTCTTTCTCGCCTCGCAAACTCAATCCGGCCGCCCGGTGGAGCGCGGCGGTTCCAGCATCTGCCGCAGGGCTTTCTTGGCCTGGAAAAGCGTGTTCTTGGAGACGGCTTCGGAAACTCCCAGCATCGCGGCAATCTCCGCGTGTGCGAAACCCTCCACTTCGTACAGCAGAAAAATCTCGCGCTGGCGGTCGGGTAGTTTCGCGAGCGATCGCTCGAGCGCCAGGCGCAGCGCCGGATGTGCGCAGGGGCCGCGCGGCTCGGGAAGCGGGTCGTGTCCCTCGCTCGGTGTGTCAGGCACTTCGCGGCGCCGGCCGCGTCGCCGGCGCAGGTCGTAACAGGAATTGACCAGAATCCGGAAAGCCCATGTGGAAAACGCGGACTGCCCGCGGTAACTCGAGATGGCCCGCTGAATCTTCAGGAAAGTTTCCTGGACCGCGTCTTCAGCGTCAAGCTGACTGCCGAGCAACTGCCGGGCGAGGCTCTTCATTCTCGAGCCGTGCAGAGCATAGAGGCGTTCGTAGGCGGATAGGTCCCCGGCGCGGCAGGCCGCGGCGAGCGCCGCGTCTTCGGCGGCAACGGCACCAGAGCTGTTCAGGGCAGTGGCCGAAGACCCGGAACTCTCCACTCGTCTCTCCTGGCTGCTCTGGTTGCTGTTGACGGAGAAGATTCTAGTCTCCCAGGCCAGCGCAAGTCCCGCGATTCCCATGCCCTCTCTCCATGGGAATAGACGCTGCCCGGGGATGAATGTCAGGGCCGGCCGTCAAACGGCTGCCCGGCGTAACCAACAGCAGGCAGTGGACTTAATGGAAGACGTCCACGACCTTGGTGGAGGACACGGCGGGTGCCGGTTCCAATCCCAGGTAGATCTTCTTGTGGAGGTAACTGTTTTCGTGATCGATGATCAGGCTCGAGATCCAGTCGTCGTCCGGATCGGAAACCAGCAGGCGGAGATTACGCACTTCGGCTGGCACGTCGAAGACTAAACTCGTGGTGAAAGACTCGCCGGGGCGAAGCGCCTGTGAAAGAGCCGGCGCAGCACCTTCGGCCCGGCCGAGCGCGGCCGCTCCGCTAGCGGATGGTTCGTAACGACGGCCGGCGCCGTCGACCAGGACGACTTGGCGCTCGCCCGTAACCAGGGGCGCATTGCCGCGCCACGGCGCTATGGAATGCTCGTCAAACCACGTTTTCAACCGTACGACCACGAACCGCCCCTGCGCCGAGACTTGCCGCGATTGCGGGCCCAACTGCGCTGCCGTTTGTACACCGGCGATGGAATACGCGATGTGGCAATCCACTTCGCAGAAGTACTTCCAGTCGCCCGGAGGCAGGGTCACTTGGTAGCTCGTCACTGACACGGCCGTAAGGACCAGCGCGTACACGCCCGCGGTCGCGACGGCGGCGCCGGCGGAACCGAGCGCGATCCACTTTCGGCGGAGAACCCCCGCGACGACCGCAACAACCGCCGCGAAGCCGGTGACGCCAACGGCCCCGAGGAACATCAGGATGACCAGCGGTGCGTGATCCGGCATGAAAGCCACAAATGCCTCCTAGGAAAAAATCGTCCTGCGGCTCATCCCAGCTCCGCCGACGGCAGAGCCCCTCGCGTGCGCTCGCGCCGCGAGAATTCCTGCACGGCGGCTTCGAGATCGGCTGCGGTGAAATCGGGCCAGCGTTTGTTGACGAAAAGCAGTTCGGCGTAGGCGCATTCCCAGAGCAGGAAATCCGAGAGCCGGCATTCCCCGCCGGTGCGGATCAGCAGGTCCACCTCGGCGGCGCCGCTGCGGTTGACTTCCCCCAGAACCTCGCAAAAACGCTCCGCGGAAAGCTCGGTGGCTTTGTAGAAGCGGCAAGCGGCCTGAAAAATGGCTTCGCGTGCCGAGTAATCGACAGCCAGGCGGACGTGCAGGCGCTCGCCCCGGGCAGTGGCGCTTTCGGAGCGGCTGATAACCTCTCGCAACGCCTGCGGGATGCGGTCGCGGCGCCCGACAATGCTGAGGCGAACGCCTTCGGCGGCGCAGTGCTCAGCTTCCCCCAGCAGGTAGTTTTCAAGAAGCCCGAAAATCGCGTGTACTTCCGCGGCGGGGCGTTTCCAGTTCGCCGCGGAGAGCGCGAACAGGGTGAGCGTGCTGATGCCCAGCCGCGGGGCGGCCGCGATGACCCTGCGGGCGGCCGCTGCGCCGGCGCGGTGTCCTGCGGAACGCGGCAGGCCCCGCGACGTAGCCCAGCGTCCGTTGCCGTCGCTGATGATGGCCACGTGGAGAGGCTTGGCCGCAGGGATAACTTGAGTTGCGGGCAATCCGCCCGCGGGGACATAGGATGAAACGACCGAGGGAAGTGACATGGTCAGGGTGCTTTCTCCGCCGCGAAGCGAAATCGAAAGTGGGAATCACTTTGCATCGTAAAGTCGATTCGCAAAAAAATTTGCCGCTACCGCTCGCGCGTCGCGCGGATCAGCGCCTCCATGTGATCCAGGTAGCGTTCCAACGCCCGGCGCCCGGCGGACGTCAGGCGAAATTCCGTCTTGGGCAGGCGGCCGTCGAAAGACTTCGTACAGACAATGTAATCGGCTTCTTCGAGCTTGCGGGCGTGCACGCTGAGATTGCCGTCCGTGGTCTTCAACATAGCCTTGAGTTCGTTGAACGTCAGCGACCGGTTCACGGAAAGCGCGCTCACGATCCCCAGGCGGATTCGTTCGTGGATGAGCCGGTCGAAATCCGGCGCGACTGCTCCGCGTGAAGTCGCCCGGACAGGGGAAAGCGCCTCGGGCTCTCGCCCGCGCTGCACGCGTTCTTGAGCGGCCGCCGAAGACTTGGCCACTTGCTGCTCCTTTCCCGGCGGTTATCCGCCGTAGCGCCGCGCAATCCAGCCGCCGAAGCCGATGTGCACCGCGCCGAACCCGACAGCCATCAACCCATCGCCCCAATGAGCGGGCAAGAAGAGCGCCGCCGCGCCCAGCGCCATCAGGCACGCGCCCATCACCGGGACCACCCGCACGGAAAACGCTCCGCCGGTCACAACCCCGGTGCCGTAGAGCAGAAGCCAAACGCCCGGCAGCGCGGCAACGCCGCCGGCGCGAAATAGGACAAAGGTCAGCAAGGCGCCGGCGAGCAGCGGCGGAGCAAAACCGAGCAGGAATTTGCGGCCGGGTCCGGAGAAGAGCGGCATGTTGGCGCGATGCGCTTTATGCGCGGCGGCGGGCAGAGCGATGGCCAGGGCCACAAGAGCCTCGATGAGCCACGTGCTCAGCCAGGTCCCGGGCGAAGTCTGGCGGGAGGCGATGAGCGCCGCGGCAATCGCGGTGAAACCCATAGCGACGCCGCCCCAGCCGGGCACGGCCGTAAACTCGCCCGCGCGCTGCATTGTTTCACGGATGTAACGAAGATGGTCGGCGGCGCGAGCGTCAATAGGGATGGGCTCGGCGCGGGGCGAACGGATGGGAGTCGCGAGCATAGTCTTATATTACCGGCGGGCGCGGAATTGTCAAGTACTTTGTGTCACAAAGTAGATGCCTTGGCGAAAAGACGATGGGCGTCGGGCCAGCCGGCATAGGCCACGCTCCGGCTGCCTTCCTGTGCCGGTCCGGCGTGGTGCTCGAGCCGCGGAAGTACACGGCGGGATCACCGGGCACGCGGATACCGCC
>DASPOW010000327.1:0-3831 GCA_035625855.1 Candidatus Methylomirabilota bacterium
CTTGGCGCTCGAGCTGATGAACTCCGGCGAAGCTCCCGCCGCAGGCGCGCAGTTTCAACAGCTGCTCGAATCCAACCCCGGCTACGTCCCCGCGTACTTGATGTACGGACAGCTCCTGCAGCGGGAATCGCGCGTAGAGGACGCGAAACGCGTCCTGCGCGAGGGCGTCTCCCGCGCCGCGCAGAAAGGCGACACGCACGCCCGTTCGGAGATGGAGACCCTCCTCGCGGAACTCGGCTGAGACGTCGCGCCATGCTCCCGCTTCGCCCGCGTCTGTTATCATAGTTGCGGATGACCGGGCCCGATCGAATACCGCTTTTCCCGCTGAACGTCGTATTGCTTCCCGGCGCTGAATTGCCCTTGCACATCTTCGAACCACGGTATCGCCGCATGGTGAAACACTGCCTTGAGCGGCGATCCCCGTTCGGCGTTTTGCTGGTTCTTGCAAGAGGAACCGCCCACGTCGGATGCACGGCAGAAATCACCGGCGTCGTGAAGCGGTACAACGACGGCCGCCTGGACATCCTCACGCGGGGCCGCGACCCGTTTCGTGTCACCGAACTCTTCACCGAGGATCCGTTGCTGGAAGGGACGGTCGAATACCTCGAAGACCGCGACTCGTCTCCGGAGCCGGCCTGCTCGCGCCAGATGGTGGAGCTCTACGAAGCCTGCCACACACTCCTCTTCGGCGATTACCCCCGGGATATCGA
The DNA here is from genome assembly GCA_035625855.1 of Candidatus Methylomirabilota bacterium. Lineage (GTDB taxonomy): Bacteria > Acidobacteriota > Terriglobia > Acidiferrales > UBA7541 > Acidiferrum. Next base: position 711 of record DASPOW010000327.1, read on the forward strand.
CGAAGATGCCCCTGGGCTCGCCTACGCCCTCGCCGCCCGCCTGCCTATGGACCTGCTCTGGAAACAGCAGATCCTCGAATTGCGCGACGAATCGGCGCGCCGCGAAAGGCTCTTCCATTTCCTCAGGGAATGGGCGCCGCATTTGCAGCGTTCGTCGAACTTGAAACGCCGTGCCGCCGGAGGCGGCGGTTTGAATTGATGCCGGCCTGCCGCGGAGATAACCGGCGGCGGATCGATTGCATCTTTCAGGAGAGGCTGCGGCCGCGAACGAGCGGCCCCCGGGAAACGAGATGACCAGCCCTGCGCCAGACTACGCTGCGCGTCACTACGAAGCTGTTGCCACGGTCGGTGAGTTGCGCCGCTCCGGCGCGAGCACAATCCTCTCCGTGAAGGACGAAATTCGCCGGAACCTGCTGTGCGCCCTGGAAACCAACCGGCCCATTTTCCCCGGCATTCATGGCTACGAGGAAACGGTCATCCCGCAGATTGTCACCGCGCTGCTCTCCCGCCACAATTTCATCCTTCTCGGCCTGCGCGGCCAGGCCAAGAGCCGCATCCTGCGCGGCCTTGTCCAGTTCCTCGACGAGGCCGTTCCGGTTGTTGCCGGCTGCGAAATTAACGACCATCCTTTCCGCCCGATCTGCCGCGCCTGCCGCGAGCGCATCGCCGCCGAAGGGGATGCGACGCCCATCGCCTGGCTGCCCCGCGAACAGCGCTTCGTCGAGAAACTCGCCACCCCGGACGTGACCATCGCCGACATCATCGGCGATGTGGATCCCATTAAGGCGGCTCGCGGCGGCCGCGACCTTTCCGACGAGCTCACGATCCACTACGGTCTCTTGCCTCGCGCGAATCGCGGCATCTTTGCCGTCAACGAACTGCCCGACCTCGCCGGGAAAATTCAGGTCGGACTCTTCAACATCATGCAGGAAGGCGACATCCAGATTAAGGGCTACCCCTTGCGCCTGCCGCTTGATGTGCTGCTTGTCTTCACCGCCAATCCGGAGGATTACACGGCCCGCGGAAAAATCGTCACGCCCCTCAAGGACCGCGTTGGCGCGGAGGTCCGCACTCACTACCCGTCGTCAGTGGAAGAAGGCATGCGTATCACTTCTCAGGAAGCCTGGCTGGACCGCGATTCCCGTCGTCGAGTCGAGGTGCCGCCCTATTTGAGAGAGGTCATCGAGGAGATTGCCTTCCAGGCTCGGGAAGACAAGCGCGTGGACCGGCGTTCTGGCGTCAGCCAGCGCCTGCCCATCACCACGCTGGAAACGGTCGTCAGCAGCGCCGAACATTCCGCCGCCCGCAATGCGGAGCCGGGCGTGGTGGCGCGCGTTGCGGACATCTACGCCGCGCTGCCTGCCATCACCGGCAAGCTCGAACTGGATTACGAAGGCGAGTTGAAGGGCGCGGACAGCGTCGCGCGCGAACTCATTCGCGCCGCGGTCGGCCGCGTCTACAGCAGGCACGTCGGCGGCGCAGACATGCAGCCCGTCATTCAGTGGTTTGAGGCCGGCGGCGAACTGAAGCTGCCGGATCTCGCGAACGCCCGCGATCGCTACCGCCAACTCGCCAAGATCCCCGGACTCTTTGACCATCTCGGCAAGCTTGGCGTGTCTGACCGAAAAGACGAAGCTGCCGCGGCGGCCGCAGCCGAGATGATCCTCGAGGGGCTTTGGGCTCACCGGCGGATCGGCCGGAGCGAAGAGCGGGGCTTTTATGCGGACAAGCCGCGTCCCGCGGAACCTCGTGATCCCGGCGCGCGCCAGCGCCGCCAGTTCAACTGACAGGGCTCACTCGTGAAATTCGTTCGCTACGGCAAATACACAGGCGAGCCGGCCGGGGCTGTGGACCTCGAAGAACTGGTCCGCCGCCTGGGCGACTTCTTTCTGCAAAGCGGCTACAACTCGCAGTTCTATGGCCTTTCGGAATTCGACCCCGAGCGGACCATGGATGCCCTGCGCGAGGCCATCCTCCGAGCGCTCCAGGAGGGCGACCTTTTCCCTGAAAACGCCGTGCCGCAGGAGTTGCGCCGTTTCCTGCAGGATTCCGACGCCATGCAAAACGAATCCGTTCGTGACCTGCTCGATCAACTCATCGAGCGCATGGGCCGGGAAGGCTTCATCAATCCCCAGCAGCCGCCGCAGATTACTCCGCCGCCGGAGAAGACGCCTGGCGGCTCGCTAGGCGCCCCGCAGGAACGCGAGGGTCAGGCGCGCTTCGAAATCACCGACAAGACCATCGATTTTCTGGGCTTCAAGACGCTTCAGGAGTTGCTGGGCTCGCTGGGCCGGAGCAGCTTCGGCCGCCACGACACCCGCGACCTGGCTACCGGCGTGGAGTCCGGCGGAGTGTCGCGTCCCTACGAATTCGGTGACACTTTGAATCTCGACGTCAGCGAGACGCTCTTTAACGCCGTGCGCCGCGACGGCGCGAAGCTCCCTATCGAACTGACTTACTCCGATCTCGCCGTGCACCAGTGCGAGTATCAGAGTTCCTGCGCTACGGTGCTTATGCTCGATTGCAGCCACAGCATGATTCTCTACGGCGAGGATCGCTTCACGCCGGCCAAGCGCGTGGCTCTTGCCCTGTCGCACCTCATCCGCACGCAGTACCCCGGTGACTCGCTGTCTCTGGTCCTCTTCCACGACAGTGCCGAGGAAGTGCCCCTGGCGCATCTCGCCCGCGTGCAGGTCGGCCCTTACTACACCAACACGCGCGAGGGGCTGCGCCTCGCCCAGCGCATCCTGCTGCGGCAGAAGAAGGACATGCGCCAGATTGTGATGATTACCGACGGAAAGCCCTCGGCCTTGACCATGGAAGACGGCCGCATCTACAAGAATGCCTTCGGACTGGATCCCTTCGTCGTATCGGAGACCCTGGAAGAGGTGAACAAGTGCAAGCGGTCCGGCATTCTCATCAACACCTTCATGCTCGCCAGCGACTACAGCCTGGTGCACTTCGTCCAGAAGGTTACCGAAATGTGCCGCGGCAAGGCGTACTTCACGACTCCCTACACGCTGGGCCAGTATCTCCTGATGGATTTCATGAACCGGAAGACGCGGCACATTCACTAAGGGTCCCTTTTGCCGCCGTTTGCTGCGAGAGTTAAGATTGGAGT